>JBJEUC010000339.1:0-2765 GCA_051883635.1 Candidatus Fimadaptatus sp. | reverse complement strand
GAACGCATTTTTCTCCGCAAACGTAAACGTTTGCTCCCGAAAAATGCCGGAAGTGACGTACACGCCGTCACTTCCGATCAAACAGGCTTTCTTGCGATACTTTGTCAATGGTCTGAGCGCGGGAGGACAGCGGGCCTTCCGCGCTTTTGCCATGCCAGGGGAATGGATTATATGGTCACGACAAATTCATCTTAACATGATATATTGAAAAAATGGCTTGTTTGTGTAGCGAAACTGTGCGATAATATATAGAATCGTATATTGACTCCCGTGCGCCCCTCCGCGCTTCAGGCGGAAGGCCGGGATTAGGAGGTTGACCAAAGTGAAAGTTATTCTTCTGGCAGACGTGAAGGGTACCGGCAAGCGCGAGCAGGTTCTGGAGGTGTCCGACGGCTACGCGCGCAACTACCTGCTGCCCCGCAAACTGGCCGTGCAGGCCAGCGCCGATGCGATAAATACCATCAAGAACGCCAAGGCGGCCGAGGAGCACCGCCAGACCCAGCAGCGCCAGGCCACGCTGGAGCTGGCCCGGCAGATGAAGGACAAGGAAGTGCGCCTGACCGCCAAGGCCGGCGCGAACGGCCGCCTGTTCGGCTCCGTCACCGGCGAGGCCATCGCCGAGGCGATAAAGCAGCAGCTGGGCTTCGAGATAGACAAGCGCAAGATAGAGATGAGCGAGCCCATCAAGCAGGCGGGCCGCTTCGAGCTGACGCTGCGCCTGGGCCCGAACATAACGGCCCGCATATTGGCGATAGTGGAGACCGTCTGACAGCTTACCAGGATTACCGCGCCGGGTATGGGCAGGGGGAGTGAGTGATATGGAGCAGGGCCGCATACCTCCGCACAGTATGGATGCGGAGCGCTCGGTGCTGGGCGCGATGCTGCAGGATCGCAACGCGCTGCTGCTGGCCAACGAGTCGCTCGCGCCCGAGGACTTTTACAGCCCCGCGCACCGCGAGATATTCGCCTCCATGCGCACCCTGTTCAACCAGTCGCAGCCCATCGACCTGGTCACGGTGTCCAACGAGCTCACGCGCACCGGCAAGCTGCAGGGCGTGGGCGGGCTGGACTACCTGATAGACCTGACGGGCTACGTGCCCTCCACCGCCAACGCGCGCGCCTACATAAAGATAATCGAAGAAAAGTCGACGCTGCGCAAGCTCATTGAGGCCTCCGGCAACATCACCCAGGAGAGCTACCTGGGCGAAAAGGAAGTGCCCGAGGTGCTGGAGCTGGCCGAGCGCTCGATATACGACATCGCCATGCGCCGGGGCACGGAGGCCTTCGCCGCCGCGCGCGACGAGGTGCCCAAGGCCTACGCCAAGGTGCAGGAGCTTCTGATAAACAAGGGCGCCATAAACGGCATACCGACCGGCTTTACCGAGCTGGACAACCTGCTCACGGGCCTGCATCCGGGCGAGATGGTGCTAATCGCCGCCCGCCCGTCCATGGGCAAGACCACGTTGGGCATGAACATAGCCGCCAACGCGGCCATACGGGGCGGCTGCAAGGTCGCGGTGTTCTCGCTGGAGATGCCGGCGGAGCAGCTCATGCTGCGCATGATGTGCTCCGAGGCCAACGTGAACATGCAGAACATGCGCCACGGCGCGCTCAGCGACGACGAGCTGGAGCGCTTGGGCGATACGCTGCTGCCGCTGTCCAACGCCGAGCTGTACATAGACTCCACCAGCGGCATCACCGTGACCGAGATGCGCTCGCGCTGCCGCCGGCTGCAGATAGAGCACGGGCTGGATCTGGTCATGATAGACTACATCGGCCTGATGAGCGCGGGCAGCGGCAATCCCAACCGCTCGCGCCAGGAGGAAGTGGCCGAGATATCGCGCTCGATAAAGGGCCTCGCGCAGGAGCTGCGCGTGCCCATAATCACGCTGAGCCAGCTCTCGCGCGCGCCGCAGGGCCGCGCCAATCACCGCCCGGTGCTGAGCGACCTGCGCGACTCGGGCGCGATAGAGCAGGACGCGGACGTGGTCATGTTCATCCACCGCGAGGGCTATTACGACCCCGAATACGAGGACAAGACCGCCGCCGAGATAATCGTGGCCAAGCAGCGCAACGGCCCGCTGGACACGGTCAACGTGACGTTCTTGGGCGAGTACGTGAAGTTCGTAAACCGCCCGGGCTCGGACGAGCCGCCGCCCACGCCGCCTCCGCCCGGGGTCTAGCGCGCCTCGCCCGCGCACTGCGGGCACAGCCCGTCGCGCATGCACTCGCCGCAGGCGTATTCGCCGCAGCGGCTGCACCGGCTCAGCTGGCGGGCCTCGGTCTCCTCGTGACAGCAGGGACATTCCACCATTGACATACGCAAAGCGCCTCCTCACGTTTTGGGCATTATGCCCGCGTGGGAGGCGCTTTATGCGTGTGTTGGGGGCTGCGGACAAGCGGCAGGGGAGCAGGCGAGGGCTCGAATGGACGCTGCGCACTGTTACGTGCCATCGCATGAACGGCAAAGGGCGATGCTCATGACGTGCGCGAAAAGCGGGAATGATGCTTCTGTACGGCGCTGATGGGGAACAGTGATGCTGCGCGCGGATGTCTGCGTTACGTGCCATCGCATGAACGGCAAAAGGCGACGTCTATGGCATGTGCGAAAAGCGGGAGTGATGCTTCTGTACGGCGCTGATAGGGAACAGTGATGCTGCGCGCGGATGTCTGCGTTCCTTGCCAGCGCATGAACGGCAAAAGGCGACGTACATGGCATGTGCGAAAAGCGGGAATGATGCTTCTGTACGGCGCTGATGGGGAAC
>JBJEUC010000338.1:0-2765 GCA_051883635.1 Candidatus Fimadaptatus sp. | reverse complement strand
GTTCGCTCTCGTTCTTTCGAACGATCGTTTCTTGCTGTATCGTTTTCAAGGATCGATGTCGCTTTCGGGAGGCGCTCGCGTCTCTCGCGGCGACAGGTGTTATTATATCACGCCCAGGCGGGGCTGTCAATACCTTTTTCTCACTTTTTTGAAAGTTTTTTGAGAGGCGCGCCGAAACTCGCGCCGGCCCGGATAGTGCGACTATTTTCCATCCAATAGATATGGTTGATTCTTGACACACAGCCCCGGGGGCGCTATGCTATTACAAGATCAAGAAGGAGGTAAGTCCTATGTCCATAACCTATGACGCGCAGGCAAGGCTGTTCCACCTCGCCACCGCGCACACGAGCTACATAATCGGTCTGGATGCCGCTTCCATGCCCGTTCACCTCTACTGGGGCGCGCGCCTGAGCGATCCCGACGTATGGAGCATCAACGCCCCCCGCCAGATGCACGCCTCGTTCGAGGTAGACGCGTACACCCGCGCCTGCGAGTACCCCTGCCACGGCACGGGCGACTACCGCACCCCCGCCGCGCGCGCTCTCAACGCAGACGGCAACAGCGTGACCTGCCTGACCTACGCCGGCCACGAGATATACGCCGGCAAGAAGCCCCTCGAGGGTCTGCCTGCGGTATATTGCCGCGAGGACGCCGACGCCGAGACCCTGGAGCTGCGCCTGAAGGACGAGCTGACCGGCCTGGAGGTCGTGCTGAGCTACTCGGTGTTCGAGGAGCTGGACGCCATCTGCCGCAGCGCGCGCTACGAGAACCGCGGCAGTCAGTCGCTCAGGCTGCTCTCCGCCGCCTCCGCCAGCGTCGATTTCTTCGGCAAGGACTACGATTTCCTGCACCTGCAGGGCGCATGGGCGCGCGAGCGCACTCCCGAGCGCCTGCACGTGACCCACGGCCTGTATTCGATAGAGTCCCGCCGCGGCGCCTCCAGCCATCAGCACAACCCCTTCGTGGCGCTGATGGACACCAATGCCGACGAATTCAACGGCAGCGTCTACGGCTTCAGCCTCATCTACTCCGGCAGCTTCGCGGCCACCGTCGAGGGCACCGCGTATGCCTGCACCCGCGTGACCATAGGCCTCAACCCCTACTCATTCAACTGGGAGCTCAGGCCCGGCGAGTCCTTCCAGACGCCCGAGGCGGCGCTGGTGTATTCCGACAAGGGCCTCAACCTCATGTCCCAGCGCTACCACACGCTCTACCGCACGCACCTGTGCCGCGGCAAGTACGCGCTGGCCGAGCGCCCGATACTGATAAACAACTGGGAGGCCACCTATTTCGGCTTCAATGAGGAGAAGATAGTCGAGATAGCCCGCGCCGGCAAGGAGATGGGCCTGGAGCTGTTCGTGCTGGACGACGGCTGGTTCGGCAAGCGCGATACCGACAACTGCTCGCTGGGCGACTGGGTAGTGGACAAGAAGAAGCTCCCCAACGGCCTGGACCACCTGGCGCGCCGCATAAACGAGCTGGGCATGAAGTTCGGCCTCTGGTTCGAGCCGGAGATGGTCTCGCCCGACAGCGACCTCTACCGCGCGCATCCCGACTGGTGCATACATGTGCCGGGCCGTCCGCGCACCGAAGCGCGCCAGCAGCTGATACTCGACCTGTCCCGCGCGGACGTATGCGATTACATAATCGAGGCCGTATCCTCGGTGCTGCGCAGCGCGCCCATATCCTACGTAAAGTGGGACATGAACCGCAACATGACCGAGATAGGCAGCGCGCTGCTGGACAGCGAGCATCAGGGCGAGGTCGAGCACCGCTACATGCTGGGCCTGTACCGCGTGCTGGAGACAATCACCCAGTCCTTCCCCGACATACTGTTCGAGAGCTGCTCGGGCGGCGGCGGGCGCTTCGACGCGGGCCTTCTGTATTACATGCCGCAGACCTGGACCAGCGACGACACCGACGCCATAGAGCGCCTGAAGATACAGTACGCCACCAGCATGGTGTACCCGATAAGCACCATGGGCTCGCACGTATCGGCGGTGCCGAACCATCAGACCGGCCGCACCACCCCCATGCGCACCCGCTGCGACGTGGCGCTCTCGGGCAACTTCGGGTTTGAGCTCGACCTGAGCAAGCTGTCCGCGGAGGACATGGCCACCGCCAAGGAGGCCGTCCAGCTGTGCAAGCGCATACGCGGCACCGTGCAGCAGGGCGAATTCACCCGCCTGTCCAGCCCGTTCGCCGGCGACCTGACCGCATGGCAGTTCGTGCGCGGCAACGAGGTGATACTGTGCTTCTTCGAGGTGCTGAACGTGCCCGCCGCGCCGCTGCGCCGCATCCGCATGAAGGGCCTGGACGCCGATGCGCACTACCGCACCGAGGACGGCCAGGTATTCTCCGGCGGCGCGCTGATGAACATGGGCTATCCCGTAAGCAGCACCCTGCGCGACTTCGAAAGCCGCATAGTGATAATGGAAAAGGTATGACCCAGGCGCACGCGCCCAGGGGTCTGACCGGGCCCCGGGAGAGCTCAGGCTCTCCCGGGGTACTTCCGATACGCCCTGACATACGCGGCGCTAAATAGCCGCGCACCCATACCGCCGCGCGCAGGCGCAGGCGGAGCCGCTCTGCCCGCGCGCCGCATCCGGGCGCAGGCAGGGTGTTTTTGCGTTCCGCCGCGCTGCATGACCGGCGCGCCGACCGGCCGCATGGCCCGAATGGAGACAGATATGCTTTTTGACACTCATTGCCACATCACCGACGAACAGTTTGACGCCGACCGCGACCAGGTCTTTGCCCGCATG
>JBJEUC010000337.1:0-2766 GCA_051883635.1 Candidatus Fimadaptatus sp. | reverse complement strand
CCGCCTATCTGAACGGGTCGCCATCAGATGCGGCAAAGGCCGTCACCGTGTGCGGGAATACTTCGCTTGGCTACGGTCAACTCCGAGTGAAGCTATTCGGCGGTAACGCGTTCTGACGCGGCGCGCGGGTCAGCCTGCGCGTATGCGCGGGCAACGCCGGGGAGCCCGCCAGCAGGTATTATGTGCGGCATGGCGCGTCGGGCCATTCGCCTATCTGATTGGGTTGCCATCAGATACGGCAAATGCCGTTGCGCGCGTGCGGGGGATGCGCTTGGCGGCGGGCAATTCCGGGGTGGCCTGTTGGCAGGTATTGAGCGCGGCACGGCGGGCTGTTTGTCTATCTGAACGGGTCGCCATCAGATACGGCAAATGCCGCCGTGCGTGTGCGGGGGGATGCGCTTGGCGGCGGGCAACCTGGGTGAAACTATTAGGCAGTAACGCGTTCTGACGCGGCGTACGGTCAGCCTGCGCGTATGCGCGGGCGGTTCCAAGGGTAGCCAGCCAGCAGGTATTTAGCGCGGAACGGTGCGTCGGGCTATTTGCCTATCTGAATGTGATGCCATCAGATACGGCAAATGCCGTTGCGCGCGTGCGGGTAAGGGCGTGCTTGGGCGTTTGCAATTATGCGCAATCAAATCGTCGTGAACCTGCCAGCGCGGGCGCAACGGGATGTGGCGCATGGTCAACTTGAGCAACTGCGCAGTCAGCCCGGCGGCAAGTTCTTGCGAATGCACAGCGCGTGCGCAGGAGGGCGTACTTCACTTGGCAGCGCACGCATACGCAAATGCAATCCAGCGCGAACCACGTCGACGAAAACGCAACTTGACGTGCTTGAGAGCTTGCAAATATGCGCGGTCAACCCGTCGTGAACCCGTCAGCGCGGGCGCAACGATGGCGCATGTTCAGCTCTCCATTAGATCCCACCGGCACGAACCCGGCGCAGCGCGCCCCGCTGGACAACGCGCGCATATACAACGCCATCACCCGCTTACCCTGCGCTCCTGCCCGCACCGGCGAAGGAGCGCAATCCGCGCACAAGCAGCGCGCCATGCGCCGCCAGCGTGAGCGCCTGCCCGGCCGACAGCGCCAGCGCGAAGCCGCGTATGCCCAGCGCGGGCTGCGCCGCCAGCGCCCAGGTGAGCGCCGTGGAACAGAGCGCTCCGGCAAGGGTCGAGCGCATGGCGGCGCGCTCCCGCCCCATGCCCTGCAGCAGCGCGCCCAGCGTCTGCACAAGGCACCCCAGCGGGGCCAGCGCCGCCAGCATGCGTATCATCTCGCCGGCGCGCGCGCTGCCAAACACGCGGCTGCCGATGACCGGCCCCAGCCCCGCCAGCAGCGCCCAGGCGGCTCCGCCCGCCGCTCCTGCCAGCGCGAGCGACCGGCGGGCCAGATGCGCCGCCTCACGTCGCGAGCGCGCGCCCGCCATGCGCGGCAGCGCCAGCGTGGCGAGCGGCCCGGTAAACATGAAGGGCAGGAACACCGTGGGCAGCGCCATGCCGCTCAGCACGCCGTATTCGCGCATGGCGGCGGCCCCGCTCAGCCCGGCCAGCGCCAGCCGCCCCGGCAGCAGCATCTGGTTCACACTGCGCAGGCCCGACGCGCTCATGCGCCCCAGCGATATGGGCCAGGCGCTGCGCCAGAGCGCGCGCATGTCGCAGCGCCGCGCGCATACCGGCTCTACGGGCGGCTCGGCGGCGCTGCGCGTGAGCGCCAGCGCCACTATCGCGCCCGCCGTCTGCGCCGCGGTGAGCAGAGTGGCGTCCTGCACCGGCCCCGCGCCGCCCAGCACTCCTATCAGCACGAGCGCGCATACCAGCCGCACGCTCTGCTCGGTCAGCTGCAGCGACGCGGGCAGCGTGCTGCCGCGCGCGTACATGCAGCCGTAGTACACCGCGCACAGCGCCAGCGGTACCGCCGCCGGCAGCGCCGCCACGAACGGCAGCGCCATGCGCGCGTCTCCCATCATGCGCGCCAGCAGCGGCGTGAGCGGCAGGCAGACGAGCGTCAGTGCGCCCGCGCCCAGCCCGGCCATCACGCGCGCCGCGCGCCCGGCGCACTCGGCGCCCGCGGTGTCGCCCCGGCTCAGGCGCTGCGCCGCCATGCGCGAGGCCGCCTGCGGCAGGCCGCTCACCAGCGGCGAGAGCAGCAGCATGCTCAGCTGAGCGCTCATCTCGAATATGCCCAGGGCCTGTTCGTCCACCGCGCGCGCCAGCCATATCCTCATGCCGAAGCCCAGCGCCCGCACGGCCGCGTTGCCCGCGCATAGCCGCGCCGCGCGGGCCAGCAGTCTGTTCTCCACCGCGCCGCCCCCTTCATGCCGTCATGTGTATTGATATGAGCCTGAGAGCGCAGGGTATGCCAGCACAAGGACATACGCCGCCAAAGGCGGCGTAAGAACGCCACAGAAACCGCAAATCAGCAGCAGAATGCAGAGCAACACACCTAGCCATTTGCAACATGGCAGAGCGCCGCGCAAGAACGCGCTGCCCCGCCGCCTCCAACCCCATAGCGGAGCGGCGGCGTTTCAAGGGGTAATAGGAGAATCCAAGGAGGATTTAGGGGGAAATCGCAATCCCCCTAATCCTCCTTGGCCGCCGGAGGCTGCCACGCGGTATCAACCTCAAGCACCAGCGGCGCAAGGATGCGCCGCAAAATCTGCAAGGCAACGGCAGAACGCAAAGTAACACACCAACCCTTTGCAACAGCGGTGAAGCGCCGCGTAAGAACGCGGCGCTCTGCCGCCTCCAACCCCATAGCGGAGCGGCG
>JBJEUC010000336.1:0-2771 GCA_051883635.1 Candidatus Fimadaptatus sp. | reverse complement strand
CGGCATCGGCCTTCACGCACACGCTGCCCCGCCCGGCGGCAAGGCGCACCTCGTAGCTGCGTATGTGCTCGCGCATGGTCCGAAAGTCGCTGGTGGCCCAGCCGCCCGCCGGGTCGTCGGGCGCGAACTCGAACGCGTTGAACATATCGTCCTGCCACTCCCAGCCGGGCCTTGCGCCGTAGCCCGCCTCCAGCGCCGACGCGAATACGCGCCTGGCCGTGCCGCTGCCGCGCCCGATATGGCCCTTGGGATACACCGAATAGGGCGCCTCGCGCTCCCAGCTGACGCTCTCCACATCGCCCGGCAGGTCGAAGGCCAGGCCCACCTCGGCCAGCTCGGCGCCGTGCCAGGAGCCCTCGGCCAGCTGGTACTCCACCGTGAAGCTGCCGTCGCCCTTTATGTGGAACACGAACTGCACCCGCGGCGAGCCGCCATACGAGCCGTGCAGCACCACCACGGCCTGACCGTCAACGAGCGAGGCGACGGGCGCGCGGTAGGTGTTCCATGCGCCCAGCTCCCTGCCCGTCACGTGCAGGTGCGGCCCGCCGGTCAGGAGCGTCTCGCCCCCGAACTCGGCCCGCACCAGCTGCGAGCTGCGCCGGGAGAACAAAAAGCGCGCCGAGCGGCAGTCCACGCGTATCTCGTCCCGCGTCTGGCTTATCGCGGGCGAGCAATCGCACGCCGCGTCCTTGGAGCGCGCCGCCGCCTTAAGCCCTATGCAGAACGCGTCTATCTCCCGCGCGCCGCGCATGAAGCTCAGCGCCACGCTCTGCGCGCCCTCGGGCACGTCGAGCGCGAGCAGGCCCCCGGCATGGGGCTCTATCGCCGGGAGCGCGACCTCATAGGGCGCGCCGCCGTCCACCGCGCACGTGAGCCTGAGCTCCGCGAAATTCGTATGGTCGAACCAGTTCCTGACGGGCACGAGGAGCTTTCCGCCGTAGCTCAAGGCGGCGCGCTCGTCCAGCCGCACCGGGGAATAGGCCTTGCGCGTGAGGTAGGCCTCGGGCTTGAGCCGACGCCAGCAGTCCAGCACGCAGCCCCACTCGCCGTAGCCCGACCATGTGCCCTGCGAATGGCGCTGCCAGCGGCCCTCCATGCCTCCGGGCAGCGGGAACACGTCGTCTATGCCGCCCCACAGGTCCGCGCCCAGCGCGCCGTCGGTGACGAACAGCCGCTCCCAGCCGCGCCTTATGCTCTGTCCCCAGCAGTTATGCACATTGGGGTCGCGCCGCAGCTCATCCAGGTCGTAGCAGGGTATGTGCGCGAACTCATCGTGCAGCACGGGCATGCTCGGGCTGCCCAGCACGCCGTTCACGTCCTCGTAGTGGCGGCTGCACACGTCGTAGGGCAGCGGCAGCGTCTCCACGGTATGGGGGTAGCTGAATATCACCGGGCGGCTTGGGTCGTTTGCCTTTATGTAGTCGTACTCCATGCGGAAGCCCGCCGTGCGCTCAAAGCCCGATTCGTTGCCCAGCGACCACAGTATCACGCAGGGGTGGTTGCGGTCCCGCTCGACCATCTCGGCGAAGGGGCTGAGGAACTCCTCGGGCGCGGCATATATGTCCACGCCGTTCGCGCCCTTGAAGCAGGCGCTGTTCTCCTCCTCCACGTACATGCCCAGCTCGTCGCACGCCCTGAGCAGATGCCGCGAGGGCGGATAGTGCGAGGTGCGTATGTGGTTTATGTTGGCGTCGCGATAGGCGCTTATCTCGTCCCAGTCCTCCTGCGCCGTGGTGGAGCGGCCGCCCCGGGGCGACACGTCGTGGCGGCAGGTGCCGCGCAGCTTGACCTCGCGGCCGTTTACGTAGAGCTTGTTTGCGTCGGTGCCGTCGCGGCCGCCGTAGTGTATCTCGCGGAAGCCCACGCGCTCGCACACCAGCTCCTCGCTCATGCCCGCGCGCTCCACGCTCACCTCAAGCGTGTACAGGTTGGGATGCTCGGCGTCCCACTGGCGGGGCGCGCTCACGGGCAGGCAAAGGCGCGCCGTGCCGTCGGACGCGCAGGCCGCGCGAGCCTCAAGGGGCTGCTCGCCCGCCTCGCCCACCAGCCGCACGCGCACCTCCGCGCCGGCGGTCTCGCCCATCAGCCGGGCAAACACGCGCAGCTCCGCGTCCCTGAACCCGCGGTCAAAGCGCGTATCGACATGCAGCTGCGCCAGGAACGTGCGCGGCAGTGCCACCAGCATCACGTCGCGCAGTATGCCGCCAATGTTGTGATGCGCGTAAAAGCTGGCCCAGGAGGTATCGCCCTTCACCTGGCCGTCCGGGTTGTAGTTGCCCACCGCGCTGCCCTCCAGGTCGGCCACGCCCACTGTGAGCGTCGCGGTGCCTCCGGCGCGCACATAATCGGTAATGTCCGCGTCCCAGGACGTGAACCCGCCCGTGTGGCGGCAGACGAAGCGGCCGTCTATCCAGCAGCGCGCGTCGCTGTACACGCCGTCAAAGCGCAGTATAATGCGCTTTTCGGCGAAGTCCCGGGGTATCTCCAGCTCGCGCTGATAGTAGTACTCGGTGTTGTTGTCGATGTCGAAGCCCTGCATCACCAGCTCGCAGGGCACCTCGACCGGCTTCCAGCCCTCCAAAGGCATGCACGCCGGGTCAAAGTCCTCATTGGCAGCCCGGGGCGCGGGCACGCCCTCCACGCTGTCAAACAAAAAGCGCCACGCGCCGCCGCGGTCGCCCAGGTCTATCACCGGAGCGCTCACGCCCCGCACGCGCTCGGGCAGGGGCTCCACAAGCGGCGTCGGATACCCGGCCCCGTTAGGCACTGCG
>JBJEUC010000335.1:0-2774 GCA_051883635.1 Candidatus Fimadaptatus sp. | reverse complement strand
GGCGGTTGTGCCTGGCATAAGCAGACTTACGCAGGCGCTGCGCCCGGCCCCGCCCTGCCCCCAAACGCGCGCAAGCCCGCCGGGCAAGTACGCTTCCCCGGCAGGCTGCGCATTCCCCTTTGACAGGCAGAGCCGACGCAGGCGCGTCGGCTCCGGCTTTACCGTCAGCGGCAGTTATGGCCGCAGTGATATGTATCCTTGCAGGGAGAGCAGGTGGAGCAGCCGCTTGAGCAGCCGCAGCTGCAGCCGCCCGAGGTCGAGTCGCAGTTGGAGGTCGGGAACAGCGGCAGCGAGAAGAACTCGTCGCACACGTTCTCGGCGAACTCCTCGCAGGGCGGTATCGTGCACAGGCCGTAGGAGGGTATCATCATCTCCACCTCGGCGATTATCTTGAGCACTATGGTCACGCATATCGTGATGTCGAAGGTGTTGCCGCCGCAGTGCGTGCCGCTTACGCATATCGCCGATACCAGCGTGTCGATGGTATAGGGCACTATGGACTCGTCGGGCACGCACAGCAGCACGTCCTTGGGCACCGACACCGTACTGTGGCCCATGAACTCCTTGCAGCGCGCGTCGGTAAAGAGTATATCTATCGGGATATCCACCGTGCCGCGTATGCGCGCGAAGTTGGGCCGGTCGCACAGGCGCTCTATGGTAAGGTTGCGTATCGCGCCCTGTATGGTGGACGAGCGGCAGCTCTCGAAGGTGAAGGGCGGCGTAGGCTTGGCGTTCGCGTCGCCGTTGCAGCAGGTGCAGGGGTTGCAGCCGCACACCGGGCAGCAGCCGTTTGACGCGCAGGTGACGGGCGCTATGCCGCGTATGTTCACGCGCACGTCATCGAGCTGTTCCTGCTGCATGCACGAATCGTACACCTTCTTCACGTGGACGCATACCTTCTCGCTCACGCAGTTCTGGTTGTCGGCGGAAACGCGGCCGGGGCAGCAGTCGGGATTGGCGTTTTTGTATGAGTAGAACGACATCTCTCATTCCTCCTCGCTGTTTCTGGGGCTCCACTGCATAATATGTTCGGCCGCGGAATGTGTTACAGCTCCGCCCCCATGCGCAGACGCGCGCCCGGCAATATCGCATATCTGTCAAAAAGCCGCTTTCGCGTCCGGCGCCGCTGTGGTATAATGGTAAAGTGGCCGCGCGAGATCGCGGCTGCGGCACAAATTGCAGAAAGGAACAAAGGCTGATGATGTCGATAATCGAGAGCATGCGCGCCTACGCCCCGGCCCCCTGGGATCAGATACCCGACCTGGGCCTGTACAAGGATCAGGTGATAACGTACATTGAGCGCATATACAAGCCGCTGTACGGCGACCAGGCGGCGCGCCTGCTTACGCCCTCCATGATAAACAACTACGTCAAAATGGGCGTGATAGCCCGCCCCGAGGGCAAGAAGTACGGGCGCGAGCAGCTCGCCATGCTCACCATGCTGGTCGTGCTCAAGCAGGCCTCCTCCATAGAGGACGTGGCGCAGCTGATGAAGTCCGAGCGCGGCGACGACGTGCATGCCTCATACGACGCGTTCTGCAGCTATCTCACCGGCGCGCTGCACAGCTATGCCGACAGTCTGGCCGCGTCCGATTCCAGCGCGCTGCACCTGGCCGTGGGCGCGGCGGTGAGCTCGCTGGCCTGCGAGATAATACTGACCGAGAGCAAGGGCGAAGGGGCCGCGCCCGCCAAGTGATGCGCCGGGCGGGCCCTGCCCCACCGCCATCATGAGGCATTCGGCCTTGAGCCGCTAAGGGGCCGCCGCGCACTTTGGCATAGCGGCCCCGGGCACAGGAGGAAGCCATGCCATATCTATACGAAACGCACCTGCACACCTGCCAGGGCAGCGCCTGCGGGCGCTCCACCGGCAGCGAGCACGCGCGCTTTTACAAGGAACTGGGATTTCAGGGCATATTCGTGACCGACCACTTCTTCGGCGGCAACACCGCCGTGCCCTATGACCTGCCCTGGCGCGAGCGCGTCGAGCTGTTCTGCGCGGGCTACGAGGACGCGCTGCGCGAGGGGCAGCGTATAGGCCTGGACGTGTTCTTCGGCTGGGAGCAGGGCTACGGCGACGACGAGTACCTGGTCTACGGGCTGGACAAGCAGTGGCTTATGAGCCATCCCGAGGTCGAGCACTGGTCGCGCCGCGAGCAGCTGGAGGGCGTAAGGCGCGACGGCGGCTGCGTGATACAGGCGCACCCCTTCCGCACGCGCCACTATATACAGCACGTGCGGCTGGCCCGCGGCCTCTGCGACGGCATAGAGGCCGCCAACGCGGGCAACGAGGCACTTAACGACGCCTATGCGTACCGCTACGGCCGGGGGCTGGGGCTGCCCCTGCTGGCGGGCTCCGACAACCACTTTTCGCGGCCCGGCATGGAGCGCGAGGGGCGCATAATGGGCATATCGCTTGAGAGCAGGCTGCAGAGCGCGGGCGATCTGGCGCGCATAGTGCGCAGCCACGGCGCAATAGGCCTGAACGTGCCCCGGGAGCGCTTCTTCCCGGACTGCGACACGCGCATACCCTCCTTCTATCTGGACGAGCGCGAGGAGCTCCTGCCCACGGGGCGGGAGTGCCTGGCGGATTGGGAATAGCGCGGGAAGGCACGGTAGATGTTTCGTTGCAGGCAAAGCGCGCAGGCGGCTTCCGGCTGGCGATGCCTGGAGCGCCTGCGCGCTTCGCATTGTGCATTTTCTGCGGTCGGGCACGCATATGTCCGGCGCGGGGACCTTCGGCGCGTAGCCGGGCGTTACAGGTTCAGTTCCTCCAC
>JBJEUC010000334.1:0-2781 GCA_051883635.1 Candidatus Fimadaptatus sp. | reverse complement strand
CCCCTAATCCTCCTTGGCCGCCGGAGGCAGCCACGCGGCTGCTGCCGCAGCCAAATGCGGCGCAAGAACGCGCCACGAAAGCCGCAAGGCAACGGAAGAATGCAACGCTCCGCAAACCCCATGCTTCAACGGCATCGCGCCGCGCCAGAACGCGCCGCGATGCCGCAATTCCAGCATATCAGAACAGTCTGCTCTGCACCCCCGCATCCCTCAAATGCAAAAGGCCCTCCTGCCCGGCAAATACCCCGGATAGGAAGGCATTCTGTATTTATACACGCAGCAGCTATTGCCCCGCCGCCGCACCCTGCGCACTAACGGCGCGGTGTATCCAGCGCCCCGAAAGGAATCGCCACGCGCCCAGCGCCGCCGAGGCCATCCACGTGATGGCCGATACCCAGCATAGGCCCGAATAGCCGAACAGGCGGGAGAACAAAAACGCCAGGCTTATGCGCGTTATGACCTCGCTCACGCCCATGGCGATGGTCACGGGGATGTCGCCGGCGGCGCGCATCAGGCTCTGGAAGGTGCATACCAGACCCAGGAACACAAAGCACCCAGCCATCACGCGCATGTACTCCATGCCGTAGCCTATGGCCTCCTCGTTGCTCGTGAACATGCGCATTATCGGCTCGTTGAGCGCCAGCACCACCGCGGAGAGCACAAGGTACCCCGCGATGTTCATTATCAGCGCGATGCCCGCGCCCTTGCGCACGCGCTCCAGATTGCCCGCGCCCAGGTTCTGGCCGGTGAAGGTGGCCGCCGCAGTGCTCAGCGCGTCGCCCAGCTGGCAGCCGATGCCCTCCACGCGCATGCATATGCCGTAGGCCAGCACCGTCGCGGAGCCGTAGGTGTTTATCACGCCCTGCAGCGTCATGTCCGAGATGGAGATGATGCTCATCTGCAGCGCGGTGGGCAGGCCGTAGCGCAGCACGTCCAGCCCGTAGGAGGGCTGAAAGCGCCATTCGCCGCGCTTTACGCGCATAAGCGGCGTGGTGCGCAGGGCGTATATCAGGCAGCCCACGCCGCTCACCAGCTGCGCTATCACCGTGGCCCAGGCCGTGCCCGCCACGCCCAGCGGTATCCACTTGACCAGCAGCACGTCCAGCACCACGTTCAGCACGCTGGCCACTATCAGGAATATCAGCGGCACGGTGGAGTTGCCCAGCGCGCGCAGCACCGAGGCTATCCAGTTGTACAGCATCGTGGCGACACCGCCCAGGTATATCACCATCAGGTAGTCGCGCGTCTCGGGGATTATCTCGGGCGGCGTCTTGAGCGCGGTCAGCAGCGGGTCCAGCGTGGCTATGCCCAGCAGCATAAGAGCCAGGGTCACGCCCGCCGCCACGTATATGGACGATACCATCGTGCGCCGCACCGACGCATCGTCGCCCGCGCCGAAGTATTGCGCCATCACGACCGATACGCCTATCGTCACGCCCATGGCCAGCGAGGAGTAGAGGTACGTCGCCACGCCGGCCACGCTCACGGCCGAAAGCGAGGTGTCGCCCAGAAACTGGCCCACTATGTAGGCGTCCACAAAGTTGTACATGCGCTGGCATATGCAGCCGATAAGCACCGGCCAGGCAAAGCGGAGCAGATGGCGGACTATCGGCCCCCGGGTCATGTCTACTACGTTGTCGCGGTTGTGCATGGTTCATTGCTCCATTTCGTTTTTAGGTTGGCCTGCGCAGGGGCGGCGGACTGTGCGCCGGAAGCCAATGCGAACATGTTTTTGCATTTTGACCTCGTTTTCTTTGACACACGGGCGGCATGTGTGCTATAATCGAAGCAGTAAAAGGCGAGGTGAATGCTATGCCGCGCGGCGATACGCAGGATAGGATATACGAGTTCATTAAGCAGACGATAGAGTTAAAGGGCTATCCGCCCAGCGTGCGTGAGATATGCGAGGCGGTGCACCTGAGCTCCACCTCAACCGTACACGGCCATCTGGCCCGCCTGGAAAAGCGGGGCCTCATCCGGCGCGACCCCACCAAGCCGCGCGCGATAGAGGTCATAGAGCAGACCGGCGCGCGGGGCAAGGTCGTGCCCGTGGTGGGCCGCATACCGGCCGGTCAGCCCGCGCTGGCGGTGGAGGACATAGAGGACTACATCATGGTCCCGCGCGAGCTGGCGGAGGGCGGCGAGTTCTTCGCGCTGCGCGTGCGCGGCGAGAGCATGATAAACGCCGGCATACTCTCGGGCGACTACGTGATAATCCGCAAGCAGCCCGAGGTGGAAAACGGCGAGATAGCCGCCGCGCTGGTGGACGGCGAGGAGGCGACGCTCAAGCGCGTCTATGTCGAGGACGACGGCCGCGTGCGGCTGCAGCCCGAGAACGACTTCATGGAGCCCTTCTACCCGGACGATGTGCAGGTGGTGGGCAAGGCCGTGGGCCTGTTCCGCAAGCTGTGAGCGGGCGAGGGGAGCGAACTCCGGCGGAAGCTCGGGCGGGCGGTGGGCCTTACCGGGCTTCATGCGTTGGGGGGCGCGGCGTGCGCTTGAGGTAGCGCGTGTTGCGGTCATGCGCTGACGAACAACTGTAAGCTCGGGCGGGCGGTGGCTCTCCCGGGCTTCGCGCGTTGAGGGGCCGTCATGTGCCTGGGGCAGCGCGGGTTGCGGTCATGCTTTGGTCGAACTTGCCCGAAGCTGGGCGCATGTTGCGTTGCGTTGTCATCGAACTCCGGCGGAAGCTCAGGCGTGCGTTGGCCTTACTGGGCTTCGTGCGCTGGGGGGCGCGGCGTGCGCTTGAGGTAGCGCGTGTTGCGGTCATGCGCTGACGAA
>JBJEUC010000333.1:0-2789 GCA_051883635.1 Candidatus Fimadaptatus sp. | reverse complement strand
GGGAACTCGCAATCCCCCTATCCCTCCTTGGCCGCCGGAGGCAGCCACAAGGCTGATGCCGCAGCTAAAAGCGGCGCAAGGATGCGCCGCATAAGCTGCAAAGCAACATGCACAACCCCACTTGCCCCAACGGCAGAGCGCCGCTATTCATTCAGAATAAATCTTGCCCTCTCCTCAATCCCGCCAAAACCTTCCAATAAGAAGCGTCACGCCCCGAATGCAAACGCATCCGGGGCGTGACGCTCCTATCCGGGATGTATATGGCAGGCGCGCATAAGGACCCAAGCCCTCCCGCGCGCCCGCAAGGAAGCATCGCGCCGCGCCGCAGAGGGGCTGACGGCGCAGCGCGACGCCGTTCCCTCTGCGTCAGTCTACAAACTCCAGCGCTATGTTGGCGTTCGAGGTGTGCGCCTTGAGGCAGCGCCCCGAGGCCGCGCCCGAACCGGCGGGGCTGCACTTGCCGTTGGAGGTGTGCAGGTCGAGGCGGAAGTCGGCCGCGCGCCCGACCACGCTGCCCTTGATGTTGCCGTTGGAGGTGATGGCGTCAATGTCGCGCGCCAGCAGGCGGCTGAGCTGTATGGAGGCGTTGGAGGACGTGAGGCGAGCCGCGTCCTGCACGCTCACGTCAGCAAGGCTGAGCGAGCCGTTGGAGGTCGCGCAGCTGAGTGCGCCCTGCACGGCCACGTCGTGCAGCTTGATGGCGGCGTTGGTGGTGCGGCAGGAGAGCGAGCCCAGCGTGCTGAAGCCGCGCAGGTCCAATGCGCCGTTGGTGGAGGCTATCTTGCAGTCGACGGGGCGGGGCTGACCCTCGGCGTCGGGCTCGCCGCAGGCGGCGGCGTTTTCGGCGTAGACCTTGGCGTTGGTGGTGGAGAGCTCAAACGCGGTGGCTATCACGCTGCGCAGCTCCACGGCGGCGTTGGTGGTGAGCGCGTGCAGGCGGCTGCGCAGCTCCACGCCGTGTACGCTCACCTTGGCGCAGGAGGTGCACAGATTGAGCATGCCCGCGTAGCTGCGGGGCACATATACGTTTATCGTCAGGTCCTGCCAGCTTGCGCCGGTGAGCGAGGACATGAACATGCCGAACATGCCGCCCAGTCCTCCCGGGCGCGAGGACTGCGGGCAGTCGAGTATCACTATGCCGTTTTCCAGGCGCGCGGAGTAGGGGTACTCCTCGGAGGCGTAGTACTCTATGCACAGATCGTCCCCGTCGTAGGGCTGGGCGCTTATGGGCATATAGCGCGCGTCGATGAACAGCTCGACTATGCCCCCGGGCTCGGCAGTGTAGGTGCGCTTTTCAAAATTGTAACGGGCCATATTGTTACCTCCTGCGCGCGGATGAGCCGCGCGGTATCTTTCTGCCCTGTATTATACACCCGGCGCGCGCCGCTTACAAATAGACTGCGATTACAGAATCATTGGATTTGGATTAGAAGCCCGGCGCGGCGCAGATTTTCGCCCCGCGCGGGCGAAACAATATCGAAATGAACTTGCGTGCGCCCGATTAGTATGATAAAGTTATACTATGGATGATTATGAGCGGATGCGCCGCCCGGGAGGGAAGCGCGCCGATTATGCCGAAGGAGGCGCATTATATATGAGTCTAAAGCGCGTGCGCGGCGAACAGACCGACCTGCTTATGCGCGCGGTACTGGAGATAAACAGCGTGGACGAGGGCTATGCGCTGTTTGAGGACCTTTGCACAATACGCGAGGTGCAGGACCTGGCCCAGAGGATACACGTGGCCAAGCTGCTGCGCGAGCATATAACCTATCACGAGATCGCCGAGCGCACCGGGGCCAGCACCGCCACCATCAGCCGCGTGAACCGTGCGCTCATGTACGGCGCGGGCGGATACGAGAGCGTGCTGAGCAGGCTGGCAGACCAGGGCGACGCCGGGGAGGACAAATGATGGACCTGAGCATACTCAATGAGCCGCAGCGCCGCGCGGTGCTCACCACGGAGGGGCCGCTGCTGGTGCTGGCGGGCGCCGGCTCGGGCAAGACGCGCGTGCTCACGCACAGGATAGCCTATCTGCTGGAAAAGGGCGTGCCCGCCTACCGCATACTGGCGCTCACCTTTACCAACAAGGCGGCAAAGGAGATGCTGGAGCGCGTAAACGCGCTGGCGGGCGAGGCGGCGGCCGACGCCTGGGTCAGCACGTTTCACTCCAGCTGCGCGCGCATACTCCGGCGCGATATCGAGAAGCTGGGCTACACGCGCGCGTTCACGATATACGATACCGACGACCAGAACCGGCTGGTGCGCGACGTGCTCACCGAGCTGGACATAAGCGACAAGCTGTATCCGCCGCGCGAGATGCTGGCCATTATATCGGACGCCAAGAACCACCTGCTCGCCCCGCGCGAGTGGCTGCAAAAGCAGCAGGGCGACTTCCGCTCGCAGAAGATAGCCGACATATACGCGCGCTACGAGGAGCGGCTCAGGAAGGCCAACGCCCTTGACTTTGACGACCTGCTGATAAAGACGCTGGAGCTGTTCGTGCAGCATCCGCCGGTGCTGGAGAGCTATCAGCGCCGCTTCGAGTACATACTGGTGGACGAGTATCAGGACACCAACAGCGCCCAGTATCAGCTGGTCAGGCTGCTTGCGGGCGAAAAGCGCAACCTGTGCGTGGTGGGCGACGACGACCAGTCGATATACGGCTGGCGCGGGGCCGATATCCGCAACATACTCGACTTTGAAAAGGACTTCCCCGACGCGGTCGTGATAAAGCTGGAGCAGAACTACCGCTCCACCGGCAACATACTGGACGCCGCCAACCAGGTGAT
>JBJEUC010000332.1:0-2792 GCA_051883635.1 Candidatus Fimadaptatus sp. | reverse complement strand
CTGCGCACCGTTCATTTTGACTGTTCATGTACGTTTCCTCCTCATCGCGCGGCATACCCGCGCGGCATCCTCGCGCGTCGGGCCGCCATCCGCCGCCGCGCCGTCCTTCCTTCCCCGATTATATCAGCGAAGCCGCAGGCTGCGAATGCCTTTACCGGAAAAAAGCGCATGCCCTTTTCGGCATGGGCGGAGTTGGGGGGGAGGGAGCGGGGCGCAGAGGTCCTGGCGCTTGGCGCGCATTGCCTGCGACGATTCTTGTGGAGCGCGCTTGCAAATACGGGCGCTTGCGCTGGCGGGCTTTCTGTGCGCGCGGAACCGCCGCGCCGTTTGTTTCGGAACGCGCGGGCAAAGGTTTTCGTGCGCGTTGTATACGTCGCGCCGCCTTTGCCGCTCAGCGCGCATTAACCGCGCTACTCGTTGCGGAGCGAGCTTGCAATGGCAGGCGCTGGCTCGGGCGGCTTCTGTGCGTTCAGAACCGCTGCGCCACCTTTGCCGCTTGGCGCGCATTAACCGCGCTACTCGTTGCGGAGCGCGCTTGCAATGGCAGGCGCTGGCTCGGGCGGCTTCTGTGCGCGCAGGACACGCCGCGCCACCTTTGCCGCTTGGCGCGCATTAACCGCGCCGCTTGTTACGAAACGCGCGGGTCAAAGAAGGCGCTTACGCGGGTGAGCTTTCTGTTCGCGCGGAACCGCCGCGCCATCTTTGTCGTTTGGCGCGCATTGTCCGCGCAGCTTCGTTGCGGAGCGCGCGGGTAAATGCAATCTCTTGCGCAGATGGTGATTTTCGTGCGCGTTGTATACGCTGCGCCACCTTTGCCGCTTGACGCGCATTACCCGCGCAGCCTCGTTGCGGAGCGAGCTTGCAATGGCAGGCGCTTGTGCGGGCGGGTTTCTGTTCGCGCAGGACACGCTGCGCCACCTTTGCCGCTTGGCGCGCATTAACCGCGCTACTCGTTGCGGAGCGCGCTTGCAATGGCAGGCGCTGGCTCGGGCGGCTTCTGTGCGCGCAGGACACGCCGCGCCGCCTTTGCCGCTCAGCGCGCATTGCCCGCGCAGCCTCGTTGCGGAGCGCGCGGGTCAGGATATGCTCTTGCTTAAACAGCGGTCACTGTACGCGCAGGACACGCCGCAGCGCTTTTGCCGATTGGCGCACATGCCCTGCGGCGATTCGCGCGGAGCGCAATGCAGGCATTCGCCCAGACGATGCTCCTCGCGCGCGCATGAAGCGCCGCTTTTATCCACAGCGCGCGCCGCTTCATGCTCCCCGCGCGCCCGGTTCCCTTCCCCGCTCAGCCGCGCAGGCGCGCCGCCTCCTCGGCCACGCGCTGCGCCAGCTCCTCCACCTGCTGCCCCATGGGCATGTCGCGCAGGCCCACCAGCGTTACGTGGCAGCGGTTGGTGGGCGCGAGTATCTTGGGCGCGGCGCAGGCCGATATCTCGTGCGCCATGCGCGGCGTGACCTCGCCCATCATCGACTCGGCCAGCACTATGCCCAGCGAGCCCACGATAATGTCCGCCCGGCGGCAGCTCACGCAGATTGCGTTTTCGCCGGTGGCGGCCTTGTGCGCGCCCGCCTTCTTCATCGCCGCCGTGGCCAGCGCATTGGTGCCCAGCGCCCATATCTCCGCGTCCGGGCAGGTCTTGAGCAGCGCCTCCACCATCGCCTTGCCCGCGCCGCCGCCCATGCCGTCTATCACAGCGATAACCATATGCATTCTCCTCCCCTGTACGTCACGCGCGCTCCACCGGGAACGCGCAGAAGTCGCCCTCGCCGGGGCGCGTATAGTCGCACACCGCGCCGGTCAGGCGCAGCCCGTGCGCCTGAATGTACTCAAGCCCCTGCCGCATGGCGCGGGGCACGCCCTCATATGCGGGTATCATCAGCCAGGTGCGCTCCGGTATGTCCCACCTGAACCAGCCCGCCGGCGCCTGCGCGTCCTTACGCACCTCGGCTCCGGCCAGATACAGCCCGCGCGTGAAGCCGTCCTCCCAGGGCAGCATGCGCCGGCCCATGTCGCTCATAGCGCCCCACAGTCCCCGGGGCGCGCCGTTTTCGCTGACTGCCAGATGCGCAATCTCGCCATAGCGCGCGTTGGCTTCAGCCCACAGGCGCGCTATGAACCCCTCGCCCTCGTCGGTCGAGCCCTCCCGGCCTATCACCGCGAACCCGGGGAGCCTTACAATGCGTGCATCCATCAAGCCTGCCTCCTTCCATATGATTATCCGCCCGGGCGGGAGGTTTGTCAATAGCGCGTGCCCTGCGCCGCGCGCAGATCGCCGGATGAGCTCGGCAGGGGTCTGCGCGGGCTGCCGCTCTCACGCGCTTCCATGGTGCCCGATTGCGCGCAGGCCCGACAGCGGCGATATCTTCGCAGGTGAGCGTCCTCCATGGGGAATCGCTTTCCGGCAGTCGCCGCTCCCGGGAACATGCGGCGTTCCGGCGAAAGCCGCAATGCGCGGGTGGCGGGGCAGCCCGCTCCCCCCGTCGCCGGTCTGCCGCAATGCGCGGGCCGCTTTTACCCCTGCGCCGCGCGCGTACATGTTCACGCTTTGCAAAATCCTCGTTCCCTTCTTCCCTTTTGCGCGCAAATGTATTATCATATTGACAGATACAGTCCACAGGAGGTATATCAGATGAAGTTTACCGACGGTTACTGGGTGATCAAGCCGGAAATGGAGATACAGTACGCAGTGGAGGCGTACACGGCCAAGCTCTCCGACGAGAAGCTGGAGGTGTTCGCGCCCTGCCGCCACATCGGCGGACGCGGCGACACGCTGGACATCCCCGGCGCG
>JBJEUC010000331.1:0-2793 GCA_051883635.1 Candidatus Fimadaptatus sp. | reverse complement strand
CTGTCCGCCTGCACAGACGCGGACGTGCCGTATGCGCTGGTGGAGCAGGACGTGGCCAACGCGTTCGACATGCTGAGCGAGCTGAGGGAGGCGAGACATTGAACATCGACATAACGCCCGTGCTGGAGGCGCTCATCGCGCTGGCGGCGGCGCTCGTGGCCGGCCGGCTGCTGCCCTGGCTGCGCGAGAGGCTGACCGCGCAGCGCCTGGAGCGCCTGGAGGCGGCCTGCAACGTGGCCGTGTACGCCGCCGAGGAGCTCTTCCGCGCCGGGCACGGCCAGGATAAGCTGAACTACGCGCAGGAGTATCTCAAAAGCCGCGGCCTTGAGGTGGATACGGCCCGGCTGCTGGCCGCGGTCAGGCGCATGCGCGAGGCCGGGCTGGAGGAGGGCCAGGGGCCGGCGGGGCAGGAGAGCGCGGATGAGGCGGGGGACGCGGCGGAGCGCGGGCATGAGCAGCACCCGGCTGCTGACGCAAGCGCGGACGGCACGGCGCATGTGGCTGAACCGCAGTCGACCGCCGATGAAGTCGGGGAAGGTACGGCTCGCGGGCATGAGCAGCACACGGCCACAGCCGCAAGCGCGGACGGAACGGCGCATGTGGCTGAACCGCACTCGACCGCCGATGAAGTCGGGGAAAGTGCGGCTCGCGGATATGAGCAGCACACGGCCACAGCCGAAAGTGCGGATGTCACGGCTAATGTGTATGAGCCACATCCGGCCACACCCGATGTCGCGGACGGAACGGCGCATGTGGCTGAACCGCACTCAGCCGTCGACGAAGTCGAAGCATGGGCAACTGACGGGCATGAGCAACACCCGGCAGATGCCGAAGTCGCGGACGGTACGGCGCATGTGGCTGAGCCGCAGTCGACCGCCGATGAAGTCGAAGCATGGGCAACTGATGGGCATGAGCAACACCCGGCAGATGCCGAAGTCGCGGACGGAACGGCTCATGTGGCTGAGCCACACTCAACCGCCGCCGACGAAGTCGAAGCATGGGCAACTTGCGGGAATGTACAGCACACGGCTACAGCCGAAAGTGCGGATGGCACGGTTCATGGGCCTGAGCCACACCCGGCAGATGCCGAAAGCGCGGACGGAACGGCGCACGTGGCTGAGCCGCATTCAAACGCCGATGAAGTCGGGGAAGGTGCGGCTCGAGGGCATGAGCAGCACCCGTCCACACCCGAAGTCGCCAACGGCCCTGCCAACATGCCCGCCCCTCATTCGACCTCCGCTGACGCCGAGGCGGCCGCCATCGTGGGCTGAGGCGGCGCCGCTTCCCGACGCGGGCAGAGAGGGCGTCCTTCGCATTGCACCGGCAGGCGGAGGGCGCCCTTTTCGCGCACGCAGCTGCACAATAATGTGGACGCATATGCTAATTGCTATGGCGCAATGGCGCAAAGTGTGCTATAATGAGTGCGTGAGGCGCACGGGCGCGCGCGCCGGAGAGCAAATCCATACATAGCAGAAAAGAGGAGACTTGAAATGAGCAACAAGGCTGACGAGGTCATGTCCAAGTTCACTCCCGATGTGGAGACCAAGGCCGTGGATACTTCCCGTAAGCTCAAGATAGGTATCATTGGCACCGGCTGGATAGCCGAGAGCCATATACTGAGCTACAAGAAGATGCCCGACGTCGAGATAGTCGCCGCCGCCGACCTCATCCCCGGCAAGGCCGAGGCTTTCATGAAGAAGTTCGGCGTTGAGGGCGTGCGCTTCTATCCGAGCCACAAGGAGCTCATCGACAACGAGGAGCTGGACGGCGTAAGCATATGCACCTACAACACCGCCCATGCCGAGCCCACAATCTACGCACTGGAGCATGGCGTGAACGTGCTGCTCGAAAAGCCCTTCACCGTCACGCTGGACGAGGCCGTTGAGGTCTGCCGCGCCGAGAAGAAGAGCGGCAAGATACTGACCATCGGCTTCCAGCCCCGCAACGACGCCAACATGAAGATGATAAAGCGCATCGTCGAGAGCGGCGCGCTGGGCAAGATCTACTACATACAGACCGGCGGCGGCCGCCGTCGCGGCATCCCGAACAGCACCTTCATCGAGAAGAGCACCGGCGGCATCGGCGCGCT
Organism: Candidatus Fimadaptatus sp.; assembly: GCA_051883635.1. Taxonomy (GTDB): domain Bacteria; phylum Bacillota; class Clostridia; order Christensenellales; family Aristaeellaceae; genus Fimadaptatus. The sequence continues at coordinate 704 of JBJEUC010000331.1, read as the reverse complement.
GGGCGATATCGGCTGCTATTCGCTGGATATGGTGCTCAACGCCATCGGCTATCCCAAGCCCCTGACCGTTTCGGGCTACACCTCCAACTTCTTCGGCACCAACCCCAAGTACGCCACTCCCGACGCGCATCACACCGCCGAGGAGAACGCCGCGCGCTTTAGCGTGGATGACTTCGCCGCGGCCTTCGTGCGCCTTGAGGGCGACATCATACTGGACTTCCGCATAGCGTGGGCCATGCATCCCGACACCCCCGGCGATACCATCATATTTGGTACCGAGGCGGCGCTGCGCATCCCCTCCACCGACTGCTGGAACGGCAGCGTGGGCGGCCCCATGACGCTGTACACCGACCTGGCCGGCGAGCGCATCGAGAGCAAGATACCGATACTGCCCAACGATCCCAACTGGGGTCTGTTCGACCTGAAGATACGCTCCTTCCTGGACGCGATAAAGGAAGGCAAGCCCGCGCCCGTGCCCACCAGCCAGATACTCTACAACCAGGCCATCATCGACGGCATCAACAAGAGCGCCGCCGTCGGCCACGAGGTCAACATCGAGATACCCGAGATCTGATAGCGCCTGCTTCGCCCAAGTGACTGCGTCACTTGGGCGAATTTTATGCTCTCACTTATCGGGCGGCGATTCCTGGGTGGCGGGGGAGCAAGCTCCCCCGCCACTGCCACCCCTTGCCAGTTTCCGCTGA
>JBJEUC010000330.1:0-11527 GCA_051883635.1 Candidatus Fimadaptatus sp. | reverse complement strand
ATAAGGGAAACCCGCCGCGTGCAGTTATGTCGGGCAGATGGGCTCAGGGGTGTGGCGGGCATTTGCCTTGTTTGACTGGATGCACCCTCCCCGCCGCATATGCAGTGCAAGGCGCATGGCTGCTGACGCGCCGGACGCTGCGGACGGCGCGGCCTGCGCACGGAAATATGCGTCGCTGTCTGACTGACTTGCCGGATTTCATGCGCAACGCGGGGGGGCACGGATATCCCGCGCGCCTCGCATAAGATGAGATTTGACCGATGGTCAATAATGAAAACCCGCCGCGTGCAGTTATGTCGGGCAGATGGGCTCGGGAGCGTGTCGGGCATGGCCTTGTTTGACTGGACGCTCCCTCCCCGTTGCATATGTAGCGCAATGCGTGGGGCTGTTGCCGCGCCAGACGCTGCGGACGGCGCGGCCTGCGCATGGGCATATGCGGCGCGGCCTGCCGGATTCGCAGAATTTCGTCCCTCATGCGCAACGCGGGGCGCACGGATATCCCGCGCACCCCGCATCGGATGAGATTTGACAGATGGTCAATAGTTGAAGCCCGCTGCGGCATCGGCCGTGGGCGTGAATATGGTCTCGATCTGAGCATCGGTCAGCTCCACGCCGAACACGGTGCTGTAATACTCGCGCACCTCGGAGGTGATGTCGATGTCGCTGAACAGCTCAGGATAGGTGGTCTTGGCCAGCCACAGGAGCGTCATGGGCGTATCAGCGCCGGGCGTATAGCTGCGGTACAGGCCCAGGGGCATCTTGTACACGCGCCCGTCGACGACCGCGTCTATGCCGCTCCAGTCGTAGCTGCCGAACGTGTTGGCCGCCAGGTCCTCGGGCTGCGCGGTGGTGAAGTTGGTTATGAATATCAGGTCGGGATTCCAGGCATACACCTGCTCCATGTTGATGGTGACCGAGTTGTCCTGCTCCAGCTCGCGGGCCACGTTGACCGCGCCCACCGCGTCGGCCCACCACTGGCCGAAGAACTGCCTGCCGGAGGTGGCAATGGTGGAATCGTTGTACTTGAACAGGAAGAACGTCCGCGCGCGATCCTCCTCGGGCAGCGCGCTCACGCGCTCCTGCACGAGGCCCAGCACGCGCTCGGAGTATTCGCGCACCGCAGCGGTCTTGTCGTTGTCGGGCGATATCTCGCTGAGCAGCGCTATCCACTGGTTGAGCGTCTCGATGCAGTCATAGTTCCATTTGTTGACCGACACCGCCACGGCGTTGAAGCCCGCCGCCGTGAGCTGCTCGCCCAGCGCCGTGCTGGAGGCGTTGTATATGACAACGTCGGGCGCGAGCTTCATCAGCTCCTCGACGTTTACCTCGCTGCCGCTGATGAAGCCCGTCTCGGCGTTCAGTATCTCCGGGTACAGCTCGCCCAGCAGGCTGTTCTCCGCAGCGGTCATGCTGGCCTCGGCCATGCCCACTATCTTGTCGGCAGAGTTGAAGAACACTGCCAGCACACTGGGCAGCGGCAGTATGTCGCACACCACTATGCGCTCGCAGTCGGCGGGCAGGGTCACGGTGTTGTCGTTATGGTCGACGATGGTGATGGTGTCGGCTTCGCCCCCGGCCAGCGCCGCCGCACACGCGGTGAGCGCCAGCATCAGGCTCAGCACGATAGAGATGAGTTTCTTCATTATAGTGTCTTCCTTTCCCTTTCGAATATCGGCAAGGGCGCAGGCCGCGCCCCGGCTCTCGTTGAGGTCAGGCGCGGCGCGCTACGCCCTGAAGCGCTTGAGGTCGCCGCCCATGAGGTTGGGTATGTCGTCCCGGTACATGCGGCCCGAGAAGGCCTCGTGCGGCAGGGGCATGAACTGCGCCCCGGGCGGGCAGATGGGCGCGTAAAGCGGATCGGCTATCACCCGGCGCGCGCCCGTGAGCAGCGGTATCAGCTCTTCCTCGCAGCGCGCGGCCGCTACGCCCGGCGCCATCAGCTCCGCGCCCGTGCCCACGGTCGCCGCTACGCGCACGCTCATGCCGAACTCGACGCGCAGCGCGGCCGCCAGTGAGCATGAAGTGACGCATTCGCCCACTATCACGGTGCCCGCGTCGGCGCTCAGACCGGCCTCCGCGTAGGCCACCACCGGCTTTGCGTACTGCACCGCCTGCATCAGCGCGCGCACCACTTCGTCCTCGAACCGGCCATAGGGCGTGCCCACCACGTAGGGTATGCCGAAGGTCTCGTACATATAGCGCGCGACCGGCAGTCCGCACGAGGCGGCCACCAGGTTGATGCGCGCGCCCGCCGCCCCGGCGAGCTGGTCAAGGGTCGAGCCCATGGCCCAGCAGCTGATAACGTCAAAGCCGTTGTCCTCCATAAGGCGGCGCATGGACTCGACGCTGCCGTTCACCGAGAAGTCCAGCGGCGTCGCGCCCAGTATGTTCATCGCGCGCAGCGAGCCCGCGTCGCGCCGGGCGTCCGCGGGCAGCAGGCGGCGGGCCAGCCCCTCCAGCGCCATGCCCGCGCCGCGCGCGTAGGTGTGCATGCCGTTGGTGGCAAAGCCCATGGCCGGTATGCCGGTGCGATGCTCCACCGCCGCCGCCACGGCCTTGAGATCCACGCCGGTCATCATCGGTATGGGCGTGCCGGCTATGGCGACGAAGCGGGGCTTAAGCTCATTGGCCGCCGCGACGATGTCGCCTATCAGCTTCTCATCGTCGCCCATTATCGCCTCCATCTCGCTTATGGCCGAGATGAACACCAGGCTGTCCGTATCGTACCAGCGCGGTTCGTCGTGCGTGTTGTACGTCGAATTGCAGCCCGAGGCGTCGTGCATGACGGTCATGCCGCCCAGCTCGAACAGCGCCGAGCACACGCCCGACACGTCGGCGGTGTAGGTCGAAATTATACTGGCAGTCTGTTTCATAGGCAGCATCCACACCCCAATCCCTTGACCTGTATGAGCGCGCGCGCCGATTTGGGCTCGGCCCAGGCCTCGAGCATGAGCTGCGCCAGGCGCGCCGCGCCCGCAAGGCCGTACATGCCGCCGTCCTCAACGGCGTTTACAAAGTAGTCCGTGCCGGTAAAGTACGCGGCCTTCTGGCCCAGCGCCAGCGTGCGCTCGCCCCTTTCGCGCGGCAGCACGCGCATCTTCGGGTTGATTGTGGCGCGCAGCATGAGGTCGGGCGCGTTGACCTTGAGGAACACGAAGGCCGCGCGCTCCTCGGCGCTTATCGAATCCAGGTACACGTCGGTCACGTTGAAGCCCTGCTCTATCAGCAGCCGCGCCAGCTCCAGCGGCCGCGAGGTGAAGGTGTAGTCTATAGCCACCGGCGCGGAGCCTATCCGCTCCCGCGCAGCCCCAAGCGCCTGCGCGGCCTGCTCGCGCTCGGCGGCCAGGTCGGGCAGCGGCGTGCCCAGCGCCTCGGCCAGCGCGCGGGCGTTGCGCTCCAGGGTATCCGCGTCGAAGCTCTGCGGCAGGTACAGGTGGCGCTGCCCCAGCCGGCGCTCAAGCTCGTCGCCGCCCGCCCGCGCCGGGGCCTGCGTGCTGATGCATATCGACGAGGCAGCCATGCGCTGATACTCCGCATAGGTGCGGCAGGAGGTTATCTCGCGCAGCTCGCGGCCGCTTGCGCGCACCATGCGCGTGATGAGGCTGTCCTCGTCCAGGGGGAAGTCGTTGCCGATGATGCTCACGCCGCCGTCCTTATCGCAGGGCTTGAGCAGGCTGTACAGCTGCCGCCGCATGAGCTGGTCGGGCGTGAGGCCGCTCTTGCGCATGATGGGGTTCATGTAGCAATCGGTAAAGTCCACGTCCGGATAGCGCAGGCGCAGCTCCCGGTACACGCGCTCCAGGTCTACGCCCATGAAGTGATGCACGCAGCTGGTATAGAGCAGCACCGCGGGCGGGCGGCGCTTGAGCCGGGCGAGTATGTCGCCCACGCCGTCCAGTATCAGCTCCTCCATGTCGCCCTCGAGCACGTTGTTTTCGCGCACCTCGATGGTGGAAAAGCGCTCCTGAGCGCCCATCTCGGCCGCCGTGAGCACCACGCCCCTTAAGCACCCCGCCGCGCAAACGAATATCTCGTGCGCCTCGGGTATCAGCATGCCCACATGCACTATGTTCCAGCCGCCGCGCGCCGGGGCGGCATACTCCAGCCCCGAGGCAAACGGCGCGGGAAACGCCGCATCCCGCATGGCCACCTCCGCGCCGGAGGCGTCCACCGCCTGAGCGCGCGGATCCAACCGCTTCAGCATAGCGCCACCTCCTGTCCGCAGGCCGCCATCACTGCGCTCGCCAGGCGGCGGTACTCGCCCGCCATCTCACTTTGCGGGAAGGCCTCCATGACCGTTTTGCCCAGCGCCTCGGCCTCCTGCACGGTATTGCTGCGGCTGAGCTCGCCCACTATGCGCGTATGCACGTCCAGGGCCAGCTCCTCCACCCTGGCGCGCTCGTCGCGCACGTCGCGCCGGTTCAGTATCAGTCCGCCCAGCTGGGCGTAGCCGCGGTCGCGGAAGTTCTCCACCGCCATGGCGATGTTGGCCGCCGCGTGTATGGCCATGTTCTCGCCCGAGGTGATTATGAACACCCGGTCGGCATAGCCCGCGCGCATGGGCATCGTGAAGCCGCCGCACACCACGTCGCCCAGCACGTCGTATATGACCACGTCGGGCTTGTAGACCTCGTAAGCGCCCTTTTGCTCCAGCTTTTCCAGCGCGGTGATTATGCCCCGCCCCGCGCAGCCCAGCCCGGGCGTGGGGCCGCCCGCCTCCACGCAGATGACGCCGCCGAAGCCCTCGACCGCCATGTCGCTCAGCTCAAACGCGTCCCTGCGCTGGCGCACCAGGTCCAGCACGGTGTTGAGCGGCGCGCCGCCATGCAGACTCGCAGTCGAGTCGGCCTTGGGGTCGCAGCCTATCTGCATCACCCTGAGACCGCCCAGCGCCAGCGCCGCCGATATGTTGGAGACCGTTGTGGACTTGCCTATGCCGCCCTTGCCGTAGACCGCCAGCTTTATCATACACCATCCATCCTTTCCTGCGACCAGTCGCCGCGTCCGGCGCGCAGCTCATAGCCTATCTCGGCCATGTGCCCGCGCAGTATTTCAAGGCTCTCGGCTGCGTCGTCGCCGGTTATAGCCTTGTTGTCGTACAGCAGATACTTTTTGCGCACCGCGCGCGGCGAGAGGTTGGGCATTATCACGTTCGCCCCCGCCAGCACGCCCTGCTTGCGCCCGCTGCCGTCCAGCGTGCCCAGCGCCGTGGTGGCCGGCAGCATCACGCGCGGCAGCATTATCCGGCACAGGCTGAGCAGCATGAGCGTAAGCTCGACGCTGCCCGGCGGGAAGGCGGCAAAGGGCGTGGCGTGGTGCGGTATGAACGGGCCGATGCCTATCATCTCCGGCCGGAATGCGGCCATGAACTCCATATCGCGCGCCAGGTCCGCACTCGTCTGATACGGAGCGCCCACCATGCAGCCGCAGCCCGTCTGGTAGCCCAGCTCCTTGAGGTCGCGCAGGCAGCGCAGGCGATTTTCAAGGCTCAGCTCGGGCGGATGCAGCCGCGCATAGTGCTCGGGGGTCGCCGTCTCATGGCGCAGCAGGTACCTGTCCGCGCCGGCCTCGCGCAGGCGACGGTAGGACTCGCGGCTGCGCTCGCCCAGCGACAGCGTGATGGCGCAGTCCGGGTATTTCAAGCGCATCGCGCTCACTATGCCGCACATCACGTCGTCCGTGAAGAAGCCGTCCTCGCCGCCCTGCAGCACGAAGGTGCGGAAACCCGCCGCATAGCCCTCCGCGCAGCAGGCGAGTATGTCCTCCCCGCTCAGGCGGTAGCGCGCCGCGCTGCGGTTGGAGCGCCGAAGGCCGCAGTAGTAGCAGTCGTTTTTGCAGATGCTGGTAAACTCGATTATGCCGCGGAAGTATATCGACCGCCCGAACTCGCGCTGCGCCACGCCGCGCGCCAGCTCCGCTGCGTAGGCCCTGTCCTCGGGCGTGAAGGTGTCTATCAGCTGCACCCATTCGCCGTGCGCGAGCCGCCCCTGCGCGTGCAGCCTGTCCACAAGCTCCCGGTTGGTCATAGGCTCTCACCCGTCCTTTCGCCGTCCTCCGGCGCGTATGTCACCTTTACGCTGGTCGCGGGCAGCCGCCCCAGCCGCGCCGTGAGCTCGCGTATCTCGCGTTCGGGCGCGTCGACCGTGACGTTGATTATGTGCGCGTTGCGCGCGCGGTAGGGCATGCCCATGCGCCCCACCAGCGCATTGCTGTACTCATGCAGCAGCGCGTTGATGCGCTCGCCGTTTGCGTAATCCGCCGTTATCACCGATACCACCGCCAGGCGCTTGCGGCTCAGGTCCTCGGGCGCGAGCGCTCCGCCCGCCTCCCGCGCCACGCTCAGCGGCAGCACGTCCCGGAGCTGGCTGCCCTCCGTCTCTATCTCGCCTATCACGGCGCGCACGCCGAAGGCCGACTCGATGTTGGGCTCGGTTATCACCTCGCCCGCTCCGCCGAACAGCGCGCGGCCATCGCGCCCCAGCAGCAGCGCCCGGTTGGCCCGCTGCAGCGCGTGCGCCGGGAAGTGCGTGTTGAATATGCAGCCCATGCCCTCCGCCGCCAGCTCGCTCATGGTGCGGAGCACTATCAGCTGGTTGCGGAAGTCCAGGTTGGATTCGGGCTCGTCCAGTATCAGCAGCCCGGGCTCCGCCGCCAGCGCCCGCGCGATGAGTACCATCTGCAATTCTCCGCCGCTTATCTCGGAGCAGCGCTTGCCGCGCAGCTTGCCTATGCCCAGGCGCTCGATGACCTCGTCGCAACGCTTCACGTCGGCGCTGCCGGGGCGGGCAAACATGCCCATGCGGCCCGAGCGGCCCATGAGTATGGTCTCCTCCACGGTATAGGCGGTGGCGGAGTTGCGCGCCTGCGGCACGTAGGCAATCTTGCTGAACAGCGCGCGCGGGCTCAGCGTGCGCATGTCCTCACCGTCCAGCAGGCTCCGGCCCTTTTGCCAGCGCAGAAAGCCCATCACGCAGCGCAGCAGCGTGGTCTTGCCCGCTCCGTTGGGGCCCAGCACCGCCAGTATGTCGCCGCTGTTCACCTCGAAGGATATGTCCTGTATCACCGGACGGCCGCCCTTTTCGTATACAAAGCAGCCGCCCTCCACGCAGAGCTTCATAGCCTCCAGCCCCCACTTCTGCGCATAAGCATGATGAAAAACGGCGCGCCCAGTATGGCCGTGAGTATCGATATCGGTATCTCCGCCGCCGACGCCGAGCGGGCCAGGGTGTCGACCAGCACCATGAAGCCCGCGCCCGTGCATATCGAGGCCGGCATGAGCGCAAGGTTGTTGTTGCCGAACTTCATGCGGCACATATGCGGTATAAGCAGGCCGACCCAGCCCACCTGGCCGCACATGGACACGCAGGACGCGGTCATCATAGTGGCGCACACCACCGTGACGCCCCGCAGCAGCGCTATGTTCACGCCCGAGGCGCGCGCCCCGTCGTCGCTGAGCGGCAGCAGGTTTATCCGCCAGCGCAGCAGGAGCATCAGCGCCAGGCCCGCCAGCACCGGCGGCGCGCCCAGCGCCAGCTGGCTGTACCCAGCGGAGCTGAGCGAACCCATGAGCCAGTAGGTTATCGCAGGCAGCTGCGACTCGGTATCGGCCACGAACTTGACCAGCGACACCAGCGCCGTGAACAGCGACCCTATCATTATGCCGGCCAGCACCACGGTGTTCACCTGCCGGCCGCCCCGGCCCGACCCTGCAAGGTAGGTGAGCGCCACCGCCAGCATGCCCATGATGAGCGCCATCGCCTGCACGCCCATGAGCCCCAGCCCCATGAGCAGCCCCAGCGCTGCCCCGAAGCTCGCGCCCGAGGCCACGCCCAGCGTATCCGGAGTGGCCAGCGGATTGGCAAACAGGCTCTGGAACGCGCAGCCCGAGGCCGACAGCCCCGCGCCGACCAGCAGCGCCATCAGTATGCGCGGCAGCCGTATCGACCACAGCACCATGTCGGTCTGGCGCGAGCTTTCAGCGGCCAGGCCCAGCTGGGCTCCCAGCGAGCGCAGCATGTCGCCGGGCGTTATCCATATGCGCCCCACGCACAGCGCCGCCAGCGCCGCCGCAATCGGGAACAGCGGCAGCAGCGCGGCAGCGCGGCGCGAGAGCGCTCCGCTCACTCGCATGCGTGCGTGATGACGTTGGAGTACGCGGTCTTGGCGCTCACGCCGGGCAGCTTCCCGATCTTGCCCGAAAGCGCGCTTATCACGTCCTGCGGCGCGTCCACCGCTATGCTGATTATGTTCAGCCCCTTTTCGCGGTACGGTATGCCCATGCGCCCGATTATGTAGCGGCCATACTCGTGCAGTATCGCGTTCATCTTCTCGACCGAGTCCGGGCTTTCGACTATTATGCCGATTATCGCCACGCGCGTGTCCATGCTCTTGCCCTCCACATTCAATATTTCCGTATAACAAAAAAACGACCGCACCTGTACAGATGCAGTCATACGCACTTCGCCCTTGAAAAGCATATTTCCGTATCTTCCATCTCAAACAGCGTTTTCGATGTCAGGCACGCATCCAGTATAGCATTACTGCCGCCATTTGTCAATGCGCGCGGTTGACATGCGCGGCCGGGAGTGTATAATAGCAGTAGACAAACACTAAAGGAGCACGATATGCCGCCGCTTACGCTGATGATAAAACCCGTTTCCAGCGCGTGCAACATGCGCTGCAGGTACTGCTTCTACGCCGACGTAACGCGCCACCGCGACACGCCCTCGTTCGGCGCGATGTCGCGCGAGACGCTCGACAAGCTGGTGCGCCGCGCCTTTGCCTACGCCGAGGGCAGCGTGAGCTTCGCCTTTCAGGGCGGCGAGCCCACGCTGGCCGGCGCGGACTTTTTCCGCGAGCTGCTGGCGCTGGAGCGCCGCTACAACTCCCGCCACATAGAGGTGAACAACTCCATACAGACCAACGCCTTCGACCTGAGCGACGAGCTGATAGAGGTGCTGCGCCAGGGCCGCTTCCTGGTGGGCGTGTCGCTGGACGGCCCGGCCGCCATACACGACCGCATGCGCATCGACGCGCGCGGCGAGGGCACGCACGCTGCCGTCACGCGCAACCTGGAGCGGCTCAGGGCCGCGGGCGTGGAGTACAACATACTGTGCGTGGTGAACCGCTATATCGCCCAGGCCCCGCGCGAGGTCTGGAACGCCCTCGCGCCGCACACTTACCTGCAGTTCATACCCTGCCTGGACGGCTTTGACGGGGTGAGCGCCGACTATTCGCTGACGGCGGAGGACTATCTGAACTTCCTCAAGGTCACGTTTGATCTGTACTATCAGGCCTACCGGCAGCGCAAATACGTATCGGTGCGCACGTTCGACAACTACGTGGGCATACTGCTGGGGCAGCTGCCCGAAAACTGCGCAATGCAGGGGCGCTGCGGCATATACTACCTGATAGAGGGCGACGGAGGCGTGTATCCCTGCGACTTCTACGTGCTGGACAGGTGGCGCATGGGCAACATAAACACGGCCTCCTTCCGCACGCTGGCGGCCAGCCCCGTCGCCGCCGAGTTCCGCGCGCAGTCGCACTACTCCTCCCCCGAGTGCGCCCGCTGCAAATGGGCGCGGCTCTGCCGGGGCGGCTGCAAGCGCGACCGGGAGCCCTTCGTGGAGGTCGCGTCGGGCGACGGTACCGTGCTCCGGCCCGGGCTCAACCGCTTCTGCGGCGCGTTTTGCGAGTTCTTCGAGTACAGCTACGGGCGCATGGAGGAGATGGCGCGCGACATTGCAAGGAGGCAGGGGTGATGCGCGGGGGCTATGACAGCTTCGGACGTGCCTACGGCGCCATGCTGCGCAGCGACCCTCACGCGGCCGGCTCGATAGACCATGAGCTGATAAGGCGCATGGCGCTGCTGGACGCAGACTCGCGCGCCGGGCTGTACGCGGGCGTTCCCCTTCCACGCGACCTGCGCGGGCATGAGCTATACCCAATGGCGCAGGGCCTGCGGGGCGCAGACGAGCGCCAAAGCGTGCGCAATGCGCTCGACAGCACCAGCGCCATAGCGCTCGCATACGACACGGACATAGGCGACATGGTGTTCGGCGGTACGGAGCGCGCCATACTTGCGCGCGGTACCGACTGGTGCGCCGACATGGCACGCGTGGGCGCGGTGCTGCTCATGTGCCTGGGCATACCGGCGCGCATAGTCCACCTTGCCGATCCTGAAATGGCCTATCACGGCCACGTCGTCGTTGAGGCTTACTATGAGGGTGCATGGGGCGTGTGCGACTTCATTTACGGATACATGTTCCACGCCGGGCGGCCTCTGAGCGCGTGGGAGCTCCAGTGCAACCGCGGGCTGATGCGACCGACCGTTGGCGAGGAATGCTTTGGCGAATACGCAGGGCTGTACGGTTGCGCAGCCATAAGCGACTACGATCCCATGGATCCGGCGAACGACTACTCCGAATCGCGCGCCAACGAGTACACGCTGCGGTTGATACGCGAGGGCGCGCACGGTGGTCACTGGTTCATGGGCGAGGAGAGCTGACAGCGCAAGGGTGTGAAGATACTGCGCACAGCGCGGATAGATGTGGCTGAGTACTATGTTCATTCCGCCTGCGCCGTATTGACGCGCGGAGGGACGTTTGTCCCGCAATAGCCCTACGGCTGCGAGGGACGAAAGGGAGTTCGCATTTGCACGCCCGGAGTGCCGGTTAGAGTATCGGGCAGCCCGCAGCATGAAAAAGCCCCCGCAAGCGCCGCTGTGAGCGCAGGCGGGGGCTTTTGATTCAGGTCAGCTCTTCCAGCATCTTGTCCAGCCAATCGCCCTCAAACAGCTCTATCGCGCCCTTGTCGCAGGCGGCGGCCAGCTTGGGGTTGATGGGCAGGCGCGCGGTAGTGGCTATGCCGTGGCGCGCGGCGATATCGTCCAAGTGGCTCTCGCCGAACGGGTAGATGCGCTTGCCGCAGTCGGGGCACTCGATGTAGGACATGTTCTCGACCAGGCCCAGCACGGGTATGTTCATCATCGCGGCCATGTTGACGGCCTTTTCGACTATCATGCCCACCAGCTCCTGGGGCGAGGTCACTATCACCACGCCGTCCAGCGGCACGGACTGGAACACGGTGAGCGGCACGTCGCCAGTTCCCGGAGGCATGTCGATGAACATGATGTCGCAGTCGCCCCAGATGACGTCGGTCCAGAACTGCTTGACCGTGCCGGCGATGATGGGCCCGCGCCATACGACCGGGTCGGTATCGTTTTCCAGCAGCAGGTTGAGCGACATGGCCTTTATGCCGGTCTTGGTGTCGACCGGGAAGATGCCGTCCTCAGAACCGTAGGCCTTCTGCTTGAGGCCGAACGCCTTGGGTATTGAGGGACCGGTTATGTCCGCGTCCAGCACGGCGGTGCTCAGGCCCAGCCTGCGCGCGCCCACGGCCAGCAGCGCCGTGACCATGGACTTGCCCACGCCGCCCTTGCCGCTGACCACGCCTATGACCTTCTTGATATGGCTGCCGGCATGAGGCTCAGCCAGCAGGCTCTCGGGCTTGCGGCTGGAGCAGTTAG
>JBJEUC010000329.1:0-2801 GCA_051883635.1 Candidatus Fimadaptatus sp. | reverse complement strand
TGATCGCCTGGTACGACAACGAGTGGGGCTACTCCAACAAGGTCGTCAACCTCATCGAGCATATGTACAAGGTCGACAACGCCTGCGACTGCTGCTGCGGCAAGTAACAGCTGTTGCGCGCTGATCTGACTGACCCGCAATAATCATGGCAGCGCCACGCGCCGGTTTTCCGTGCGGTGGCGCTGTTTTTCGGAAATGCCCGCCCGGGCACCATCATCTATTCTGAGCGGAGGTATTCACTGATGAGCATACTTGTTACCGGCGGCGCCGGCTATATCGGCTCGCATACCTGCGTTGAGCTGCTTAACGCAGGCTATGACGTCGTGGTCGTAGACAACTATTACAACAGCAAGCCCGAAGCGCTCAAGCGCGTGCGCGAGATCACCGGCAAGGACTTCCCCGCCTACGAGGTGGATTGCTGCGACGAGAAGGCGCTGGACGAGGTGTTCGCCCGGCACGATATCGATTCCATCATCCACTTTGCCGGTTACAAGGCCGTTGGCGAATCCACCCAGAAGCCGCTGGAGTACTACGACAACAACCTCAACTCCACGCTGGTGCTGTGCCGCCTGATGAAGAAGCACGGCGTGAAGAAGATCATCTTCTCCTCCTCCGCCACCGTCTACGGCAGCCCCGAGACCGTGCCGATAACCGAGGAGTTCCCGCGCTGGTGCGCCTGCCCCTACGGCTGGACCAAGTTCATGAACGAGCAGATACTGATGGACGTGGCCGCCGCCAACCCCGACTGGTCCGTGATACTGCTGCGCTACTTCAACCCCGTGGGCGCGCACAAGAGCGGCCGCATAGGCGAGGACCCGCAGGGCATACCCAATAACCTCACCCCCTACATCACCCAGGTCGCCATCGGCCGCCGCGACAAGCTGCACGTCTACGGCAACGACTATCCCACCAAGGACGGCACCGGCGTGCGTGATTACATCCACGTAGTCGACCTGGCCACCGGCCATGTGGCCGCCATAAAGTACGCCGCCAGCCACACCGGCTCGGTCGCCATCAACCTGGGCACCGGCATGGGCTACAGCGTGCTGGACGTGGTCGCGGCCTTCTCCCGCGCCGTGGGCAAGGAGATTCCCTACGTCATCGACCCGCGCCGCCCCGGCGACATCGCCGAGTGCTACGCCGACCCCGCCAAGGCAAGGGAGCTGCTGGGCTGGGAGGCCGTGCATACCCTGGACGACATGTGCGCCGATTCCTGGCGCTGGCAGTCCCAGAACCCCTACGGCTACTCGGCCAAGGAGGACTAACGCATGAAGATAGGCTTTCTGGGCGGCGGCAACATGGGCGGCGCGCTCATGCAGGGCCTGCTGAAGGCCACCGGCTCGCCCTTTGACTCGGTGGCGGTATATGACCCCTCCCCCGCCGCTCGCGAGCGCTACGCGGCGCTGGGCGTAGGCTGCCCCGGAAGCGCCCGCGAGCTCTTTGACGCCTGCGACATGATAGTGCTGGCCGTAAAGCCCCAGGTGCTGGAGAAGGCGGTCGCGCCCGACGCGGACGCCCTGGCGGGCCGGTTCGTGGTATCCATAGCCGCCGGCTGGACGGTCGGGCGCCTGCGCGCGCTGCTGCCCGAAAGCGCCCATGTGCTGCGCGTGATGCCCAACACGCCCGCGCTGGTGGGCTGCGGCATGACCGTGCTGTGCAACGCGCCCGAGCTCACCGAAGGCGAGCGCGCGGCCGCCGAAGCGCTCTTTGGCGCGGTGGGCGAATACCTCTGGCTGGATGAACACCTGATAGACGCCGTGACCGGCGTGTCCGGCAGCGGCGCGGCCTATGTGTACATGTTCATAGACGCGATGGCCTGCGGCGGCGTGCGCATGGGCCTTACGCGGGACGTGGCCGTAAGGCTGGCCGCGCAGACCGTCATGGGCGCGGCGCGCATGGTGATGGACACCGGCGCACATCCCGACGCACTGCGCGACGCGGTGTGCTCCCCCGCCGGCACCACGATAGAGGCGGTGCGCCTGCTGGAGGAGCGCGGCCTGCGCCCGGCCGTAATGGACGCGGTGATATGCTGCGCCGAAAAGGCGCGCGACATGGCCTCGGGCAAGTGACCCGGTCTCAGGCAACACTACGGCGCATCCCCTGCCACGCGCGCGGGATGCGCCTTTGAATTAAGGAGCCGCATGAAGGAAGTAACCATCTACACCGACGGCGCCTGCTCGGGCAACCCCGGGCCGGGCGGCTGGGGCGCAGTGCTGATATACGGCGAGCACCGCAAGGAGCTCAGCGGCGGCGACGCCCACACCACCAACAACCGCATGGAGCTGACCGGGCCGATAGCGGCGCTCACGCTGCTCAAACAGCCCTGCCGGGTAAAGCTCTACTCGGACAGCGCCTACCTCGTGAACGCCTTCAACCAGCACTGGCTGGACGGCTGGCAGCGCAACGGCTGGCAGACCTCGCAGAAGAAGCCGGTGGAGAACCGCGAGCTGTGGCAGCGCCTGCTCGAGCTGTGCCGCATACACGACGTGACCTTCATCAAGGTCAAGGGCCACGCCGATAACCGCGAGAACAACCGCTGCGACGAGCTGGCCCGCAGCGCCATCTCCGCCCAGCGCGGGAGGTAAGCGCTGGCAGACAGCACGACCACCCCTTGCCCCGCGGCAGAGCGCCGCGTAATAGCAAGCCGCGAAAGCCGCAAGGCACCGGCAGAATGCAAAGCACCTCTCACCATCCTTTGCAACAAGGCAGTGCGCAACACCAGAACGCAGTGCTCCGCCGCCTCCAACCCCTCAGCGGAGCGGCGGCGGTACAAAGGGGTGAGAAGAGAATCCAAGGAGGGA
>JBJEUC010000328.1:0-2804 GCA_051883635.1 Candidatus Fimadaptatus sp. | reverse complement strand
CAGCGTTTGATGAGAACTCTGCGCGGGTCGATGCCCAGAGTGTTGCCCTGCTGCATGTGGTTGTCGAGAAGTGCGCAGAGCAGGTTGTTTGCGGCTGTGATGGCGTGCATATCGCCTGTGAAGTGGAGGTTTATGTCCTCCATGGGCACTACCTGGGAGTATCCGCCGCCGGCCGCGCCGCCCTTTACGCCGAACACCGGGCCCAGCGAGGGCTCGCGCAGCGCCAGCATGGCCTTGGCGCCTATCCTGCTCAGGCCGTCGGCCAGACCTACGGACACGGTGGTCTTGCCCTCGCCCGCGGGGGTGGGGTTGATGGCCGTTACCAGTATCAGCTTTGCGTGCGGGGCGGCGTCGCCCAGCGCGCGGGGGTCGACCTTGGCCTTGTAGCGGCCGTAGGGTATCAGCGCCTCGTCGGGTATGTTCAATCCGGCGGCTATGTCGGTTATCGGCAGCATCTTCGCGGCCTGTGCTATTTCAATATCCGTAGGCATTGCAGAAAACTCCTCCTGAGATATGTTGTACTGGTTCAACTGTGCCCATTATAGCATGTAATGCGGGGATTGACAATCGCTGCGGCGCGCATTTACGCTCAAAAGTGCGAATTTTACGAAAGTTTTTCGACCTATACAGAAAAATGTTCGTATATGGTTGCCGCGCGGCTGTGCAGGGTATATAATGGCGTAAACAGCCTTTGCAGAACGGGAGGCGGACGCATGAGTATAGGCATGGCGGTGTGGCTGTCGCTCACGGTGGCGGCGCTTGCGGCGGGCCGGGCGCTGGGCCTGTGCATACTGGGCGCGCATCTGGACGCGGCGCGCGTGGAGCTGGTGGCGGGCTATCCGCGCGGCGCGCTCGCGCCCGCGTTCCTGATGCCGGCGGCGGGCGTGGTCATGCTGTGGCTGGCGGAGCGGGCCGCCGCGCCCGGGCTGCGGCCAGGCATGTATGCGGCGCTGGCGCTGCTGATGGCGGCCTTTTTCGGCATGTGCCTGCTGGTGGAGCGCAAGCGCATAGTGGTGGCGGGCGAGCGTATAGTGGTGCAGCCCGCGCTGGGCCGACGGCGCGAGTTCACCTTCCGGGACATCGAATCGGTGCGCATAACCGCGCTGGGGCCCGGCCGGGGCGTGGACATGGTGCGCGTGCGCGCGCGCAACGGGGCGCGGCTGCGCGCCACGGCCCTGATGAGCGGCTACGACGCGCTGCTGGCGCTGCTGAGCGCGCACGCCTCGCGCGACCCGGACGCGCGTTAACAATCGCGCACAGGCGTTGCTTTTTCGCTCCGCACGATGTATAATATACAAAAATATCGGCGAAAGCGGATAAATATCCATTCGGGACGCGCGGATGGACGATATATCTCAAGCGAGGTATGCTGACGGGACGAGCGGCAATGTCTGCCCGGCGCGTGCGCGGCCTGTGCGGCGGGATGCGCCTTCACGGAGCGCAAGCCGGCTGCCCTAGTCTCCTGCGCCCGGAGCCTTCGGAGGGCATCGGAAGCCGGGGGCGCCGGACGCCGCGCGCTGACCAATAAAGGCCATGTTTTGCAGGCGGAAATGCCCGGCGCTTTGGCGGAAACCTCGCGGGTAAGTACAAAGAGCACTCCCAGCCCCGCCCCGGCAGCATCGCGCTGACAGGCCAAACGGATAAATATCCACAATTTCGCCCTGGAGGACTGAGATATGACAAGGATATACGTGGACGGCCAGGAGGGAACCACCGGCCTCAAGATACGCCAGCGGCTGGAAAGGCGCGGCGGCATAGAGCTGATAACTATAGACGCCGACAAGCGCCATGACCCCGAGGAGCGCGCCCGCTGCCTCAACGCGGCGGACATAGCCTTCCTGTGCCTGCCCGACCAGGCGGCGCGGGAGGCGGTGGAGCTGTGCACCAACCCCGCCACGCGCATCATCGACGCCAGCACCGCGCACAGGGTGTCGCCCGGCTGGGTGTACGGCTTCCCGGAGCTGATCGAGGGCCAGTACGAGCGCATCGCGGCCAGCAGCCGCGTGGCGGTGCCGGGCTGCTATGCCAGCGGCTTCTGCGCGCTGGTGTACCCGCTGCGCAAGGCGGAGCTGCTCTGCGGGCGCGCGCGCATAAAGTGCAACGCCGTGTCGGGCTATACCGGCGCGGGCAAGAAGGCCATAGCCGCATACGAGAGCGCGGACCGGCCCGCGGCCCTGGACAGCCCGCGCAAGTACGCGCTTGCGCAGGCGCACAAGCACCTGCCCGAGATGCAGGCCATATGCGGCCTGGACAAGGCGCCGATATTCGAGCCGATGGTGTGCGACTTCCCGCAGGGCATGCTGGTGAGCATACCGCTGTACCTGGACGAGGTGGGCGTGAGCCTGAGCGGGCTGCACGAGGTCTACCAGCGCCACTTTGCCGGCTGCCGGTTCGTCGAGGTGATGCCGCTGGGCAGCAGCGAGGACGGCTTCATTGACGCGCAGGCGCTCCGGGACACCAACCTCATGCAGATATTCGTCTGCGGCAACGAGGAGCGCGCTACCGTGACCGCGCGCCTGGACAACCTGGGCAAGGGCGCCAGCGGCGCGGCGCTGCAGTGCATGAACATAATGCTGGGCGAGGACGAGACGCTGGGCCTGGTGTGACGCAGGGCTCTCCGGCGCGCAGGTTTAACACTATATTGCTTTTGAAAAGCGCGCGCGGGGCATATAATATGTAGGCAAAGCATAGCGCGCAGTCTGCGCGCGGACAACGCTGTGATGGGGACGCGCGTCCTATCAAGTGCGGCAAAGCGAACCGGGGAGGGTGAAAGCCCGGTCGGCCCGTTGGATTGCTCCATCATC
>JBJEUC010000327.1:0-2808 GCA_051883635.1 Candidatus Fimadaptatus sp. | reverse complement strand
TGCGCCGGTAGAGCGCGATATGGTCTATATGCACCAGCCCGTTCTTCTGCGTGCCGGTGAGGTAGCTTATCAGCGCGCCGGCCGCCTGCCGGGCCACGGTCAGGCCGCGTATGTCCTCCTGCCTGAGGTCCTCGGGCGTGAAGTGCTCACTGAGCGCGCGCTCGGCGTTTTCGGGCTCGTAGGCCGCGTCGTCGTACTGCTGCAGGGGCACCGGCGCGCCTATGGCAGTCCTGAAGCGCCGCGCCTCGGCGTTGGCGATTATCTCCGAGGGGTCTATGCGGCACATCTCCTGCGCCAGATGGTCCAGCGCGCCGCCGAACTGGTATATGCTGAACTCGCCCGTGGACACGTCGCACAGCGCCACGCCCGCCGTATCGTCCTTGAGCGCTATGCTCACCATGAAGTTGTTGGAGCGGTCGTCCAGCATGGTCTGCTCTATCACCGTGCCCGGCGATATCACGCGGATGACCTCGCGCTCCACCAGCCCCTTGGCGAGCTTGGGGTCCTCCATCTGCTCGCATATGGCCACGCGGTAGCCCTTCTTTATCAGCCGCGCCACATAGCTCTCGACCGCATGGTAGGGTATGCCGCACATGGGCGCGCGCTCCTTGAGCCCGCAGTCCTTGCCGGTAAGCGTCAGGTCCAGCTCGCGCGAGGCGACGTAGGCGTCCTCGTAGAACAGCTCGTAAAAATCGCCCAGCCGGAAGAACAGCAGCGCGTCGCTGTACTGCCGCTTTATGTTCAGATATTGCTGCATCATAGGCGTTACGCCCATCTGAAAGTACCTCCTCGCGGACGGCCGCGCGGCGCATGGCGTCCGGCCCGGCTGTCCGGTTAAGCGCGCCCCGGCCCTCGTGCAGGCGCGAAGCACATGTGCGGGCGTCGGCTCAGGCCGCGCCCGAAGGTATGCGCCCGGGGGCCGTCGCTCCCGGCGCATGAATTGCCCGCCCCCTGCGGCAGGAAGCCGCGCGGGGCGGGCACAGGCGGGGCTTCTCCCCGCCGTGGCGTCGATTAGTGTACGTGGCCGCAGCCGCCCGCGCAGCCCGAGCAGTTGCCGCCGCAGCCCTCGTCGTCGCAGCCGCCCATCTCGCCGGTTATCACGAAGGAGATTATCTGGTTGACCTGGCCGATGAGGTTGGAGAACTCGCCGCGCGCCTCGGTCATCTTCACGACGGAGGGTATGGTCTGCATGCGGGTCTGTATCTCGTCCATCGCGGTCGAGTGCTCGTTCATCAGCGCGGAGTCGGGGTTCTCCTGCGCCAGGAGCTCCTCCAGCGCGCTCTTGTGCTCCAGGTACTCGCTCATGGCCTGGCCCGCCTCGGCGTCGGCCAGGGCCTCCTCCTCGGCGGCCTTCATGGCCTGGTATATGTCGCTGTCCAGCAGCGCGTGCGCCAACGCATGGGTCTTCTCAAACACGTCCTGTACGCTCTTGCTCATGGATTCCATCTTGGCATTCCTCCGATATAGATTGTTATTGCTTAATCGCGCGGCCTTGACCGCATGCGCAATTAACCGTTTTGACTCACCAGCCGGCCCTTGAGCGTATTGTGCCCCGCGCCGGTTATCTCAATCGGCACGGTGCGGCCGATGAGCTCCGCGCCGCCCGGGAAGTTGACCGTTATGCCGCGCCCAGTGCGGCCCGTGGCCTGCTTTTCGCTGCGCGCCGACAGGCCCTCGACCAGCACCTCATCCACGCGGCCCACCTGGGCGGCGTAGGTCTCGGCGGTCATTCTTTCCTGCACGGCTATCAGCTCGTGTATGCGGCGGCGCGCGGTGTCCCCGTCTATCTGGCCGGGCATGTCCGCCGCCACGGTGCCCTGGCGGGGCGAATAGATGAAGGTGTAGGCCGAATCGTAGCGCACCTCGCGCACCAGCGAGAGCGTCTCGGCGAAGTCCTCCTCGGTCTCGCCCGGGAAGCCCACTATCAGGTCGGTGGTGAGGCCGATGTCCGGCATGGCCGCGCGCAGGCGCCCGACCAGCTCCAGGTAGTGCGCGCGCGTATAGCGGCGGTTCATCGCCTCCAGTATGCGGTCGCTGCCGTGCTGCACCGGCAGGTGCAGCTGATGGCAGATGTGCCGGGAGCCCGCCATCACCTCTATGAGCCTGTCGGACAGGTCCTTGGGATGCGAGGTCATGAAGCGCACGCGCTCGATGCCTATTGCGTCCACCTCGCGCAGCAGCCCGGCAAAGTCCAGGCCGCCGCCCGCGTAGGAGTTGACGTTCTGGCCCAGCAGCATTATCTCGCGCACGCCGTCCGCCTTGAGGGCCTCGACCTCGCGCAGTATGTCGCCCGGATCGCGGGAGCGCTCGCGCCCGCGCACGTAGGGCACTATGCAGTAGGAACAGAAGTTGTTGCAGCCGTACATTATCGTCACGTAGGCCTGCAGGCTGCTCACACGCTTGACCGGCATGCCCTCGGCGATGATGCCGTCGGTATCGGTAACGTTCACCACGCGCTGCCGCCCGTCCAGCAGGCTCGTGAGCATCGCGGGCAGCTCGTGCAGGTTGTGGGTGCCGAAGGCCAAGTCCACGAATGGGTAGCGCTTTATCAGCTTTTCGGCCATGCCGCTTTGCTGCACCATGCAGCCGCACACGCCTATCATCAGCGCGGGCTTTACCTTCTTCAGCTCCTTGAGCCAGCCCACGTTGCCCAGCGCGCGGCGCTCGGCGTTCTCGCGCACGCAGCAGGTGTTGTACATGACCAGGTCCGCGTCCTCGCGCTCGGCCGCCTCTGTCATGCCCATGCGCTCCAGTATTCCGGCTATGGTCTCGCTGTCGTGGGCATTCATCTGGCAGCCGTAGGTCACT
>JBJEUC010000326.1:0-2822 GCA_051883635.1 Candidatus Fimadaptatus sp. | reverse complement strand
GAAGCTGGCCAAGGTATGCCAGACGCTCATGTTCCTGCCGCACTTCCTCTCGTGGGTGGTAATAGGCTACTTCGTTTATGCCTTCCTGGCGACCGACGCGGGCCTGGTCAACAACATAGCCAAGAGCTTCGGCTGGGGCGAGGTAGGGCACCAGTGGTATCAGGACGTGGGCTTCTGGACATGGTTTTTGGTGTTCCTGAACGTATGGAAGGGCATGGGCTACAACATGGTGGTCTATCTGGCCTTCATTAGCGGTATAGACAACGAGATGTACGAGGCGGCGCTGATAGACGGCGCGACCAAGTGGCAGCAGACGCAGTACATAACGCTGCCCAGCCTGCGCCCGATAATCTCGATAATGTTCATCATGGCGGTGGGCAACATATTCCGCAGCGACTTCGGACTGTTCTATCAGGCGACGCGCAACTCCGGCGCGCTCACCTCCATCACGCAGACGATAGACGTTTACGTGTACAAGGCGCTGCTGGAGCGGCCCAACATCAACCTCTCCTCCTCTGCGGCGCTTTTGCAGTCGGTGTGCGGCTGCATAACGATAATCGCAGCCAACCTGGTCGTAAAGAAGATAGACCCCGATTCGGGCCTGTTCTGACAGAGCGGAAGGAGGATGAGCGCAATGAAGAAGAGCGAAGGCGGAACCATAAAATACATGCGCGTAAAGCCCTTGACCAATGTACTGTTCAGCCTGATATTCATACTGCTGGCCCTGATATGCTTCCTGCCGGCGCTGCTGGTGCTGATAGTGTCCTTCTCGGCTGAGAGCTCGGTCGTGTCCAAGGGCTACAGCTTCTGGCCCGACGCCTGGAGCGTGGAGAGCTACATCTACCTGGGCAGGCAGGCATCCTACATCGGGCGCGCGTTCCTTAACTCGATAGGCGTCACCGTGGCGGGCACCTGCATAGGCCTGGTACTGTGCTCGACGATGGGCTACGCGCTCTCGCGGCCCAATTACCGGCTGAGGGGCTTCTTTACCTGGTACATATTCATACCCATGCTGTTTTCGGGCGGCCTGGTCGCCAGCTACATGATAAACGCGCAGGTGCTGAATCTGAAGAACACCTATTGGGCGCTGATACTGCCCATATGCTGCTCCAGCTTCTACATCATCATAATGCGCACCTTCTTCCAGACCAGCGTGCCGGATGCGATAATCGAGAGCGCCAAGATAGACGGTGCGCGGCAGCTGAGGATATTTGCGCAGATAGTGCTGCCGATATCGCTGCCCGCGGTGGCGACGATAGGACTGTTCTTCACCTTCGCGTACTGGAACGACTGGCTCATGGCCAAGTATTACATGAACTCCAACATGCAGGACCTGTTCCCGCTGCAGTACGTGCTGATCTCGCTGGAGAACTCGATAGACTTCCTCAGCCGCAACAGCCAGTTCATGGCCCCCGGCGAGACCAACAACATCCCCTCGGAGACGGTGCGCATGGCCATGGTCATGATAGCGGTGGTGCCCATAGCCTGCTCGTACCCGTTCTTCCAGAAGTACTTCATATCGGGCCTGACGATAGGCGCGGTAAAGGGCTGAGGCCCCCGGCGTTCGGTTATGATAGCGGTGCGCTATTGTAATAATAATTAAGGAGGAATCTGGCAATGAAGAAACTCGTATCTCTCATACTGACGGTCGTTCTTGCGCTGTCGATGGGCACAATAGCCTGCGCGGGCGCACAGGCTGAAGGCGAGACGGTCAAGCTGACCTGGGCGATGGGCACCGGCGACGTGGCGCCCATAGACAACGCCATGGTTCTGGAAGAGCTCAACAAGATGAGCAGCGAGCTCATAGGCGTTGAGTGCGACATACAGTACTTCCAGAATGACCAGCTGCTCATATCGATACAGTCCGGCGAGGTGTTCGACATATACTTCACCTGCTCCTGGTACAACAACTTCAACCAGGCTGTGTCGCAGGGTCTGTTCGCCAACCTGGACGGCAAGGTGCAGGAGATGGCTCCCGACCTGTACGCCAGCATGACCGAGGACGTATGGGAACTGGCGCATTCCTCTGACGGCGGCCTGTATGCCATCCCCGTCAAGAAGGACTACGCGATGATGAACTTCATCACCTACCCCGCTGACAAGGCCGCCGAGCTGGGCTTCGAGATCCCCGACAGGATCACCGCCTGGAGCGACCTGACCGACTTCCTGGTAGCCTGGAAGGCCACCCTGGCTGACAACGAGTACCCCGTGCTCATCGGCGGCAACCCGGCCGGCATGGAGAGCTCCTTTGACTTCATCGACCGCACCGCGATGATAGGCTGCATATTCGGCACCACCGACGTCGTGACCGTGTTCGACGATCCCGAGGTCATGGAGCGATATCGCACCATGGCTGACTGGTACAAGCTGGGCCTGGTCAACCCCGACGCGGCGCAGCTGAACGAGTCCTCGATAGACACCACCAAGGAGCGCATAGGCTTCGTGCAGGCGTGGCCGGGCTATGACTACTCAGTCAGCAACGGCTACAACACCGACATGACCTGCTTCTTCGGCCCCAACCTGAGCACCGACGGCGTGCAGGGCTCCATGAACGCCCTGTCCGTTACCCTGGAGGAGGACGAGGCCCGCATGGCTGCCGCCCTCAAGTACATCGAGCTGTGCCACACCAACAAGCTCTTCAATGATACCATGCGCTACGGCGTGCAGGGCTATCACTGGAACTATGTGACCGAGGAGCAGAGCGCGGCCTGCGCCGGCGGCGTGCTGCGCACCGAGGTCGGCACCAGCAACTACACCCCCTGGGGCTTCTCTCAGCCCGCTTACTTCGAGACCTCCATCGCCGTCAGCCAGGAGCAGGTGGA
>JBJEUC010000325.1:0-2824 GCA_051883635.1 Candidatus Fimadaptatus sp. | reverse complement strand
ATAAGACTTATGCGCGACTTCAAAGCGACCGACTATATGGGCTCGCTGGAGGATTGGGATAACTACCCCCATAAGGAGCGGGATGGGCTTTGTGAGCTGATGGTGCATCCGACCTATCGCGGCGATGTGCTGTACGACAACACGCTGCCCCATCCCCGGCCCTTTATGACCGAGGCCGAGCTGAACGAGAGAGGAGTATGCCATGGAGAAACGGAACACGACTAAGAAGCGTGTGCTGGTGCTGTTTGTACATAACCACATTGGCGGCTCAATGACCGCGCTGGTAAACTTCGTAAACGCCCTGGATCCGGAGCGCTACGACGTCGACCTGCTCTTCTACGAGATACACGGAAGGCTTGAGGGCATCGCCCCGGACGTACACATACTGCCCCCGGCAAGGGACGGCGCCCATATGTGCGCCAAGCTCCTTACCCCGGCGTACCTGGCGGCCTTCCTGCGCTCCCAGTACTACAAAAAGGTAAAGCGGAACAAGCTGCTGGGTATACAGCTGCTGTCCCGGCAGGGCAGCCGCTTTTCCCGGCCGATAGACGCGCACTACGACATTGCCGTGTCGTTCGAGCTGAACTGGCCCTTCTACTACATGAGCCGGAGGATAGACGCGGACATCAAGCTGGTCTGGCACCACAACGACTACGACGCCATCGGCTATCGCATCGATTGGGATAGGGCCGACTTCGACCGCATGGACGGCCTGGTGTTCGTCAGCCGGCAGTGCATGGAGAAATTCGCCGGGCTTTACCCGGAATACCGCAAAAAGTGCTTCTATATGCCCAACATCATCGCCCGAGCGCCCATCGTGGCCCGGGCGGAGGCGGAGCGGGCGGCGCTGCCCTTTGCGCCCGTCAGCTCCGGGATAACGTTTGTGACGGTCGCCCGAATGGAGTTTGCCACCAAGGGCCTGGACCGCATGATACCGATACTGTGCCGCCTCAGGCAGGACGGCCTGCTGGAGCGTATGCGCTGGCTGGTCATCGGCGGCGGCCGGGATCAGGAGGAGTTTGAGCGCATGATACGGGAGAACCGCCTGGAACAGACGGTGTTCCCCCTGGGCATGAAGGAGAACCCGCTGCCATACCTGAAACATGCGGACGCCTTCCTGCTGCCGTCGCGCAATGAGGGCAAGCCCATAGTCGTGACCGAGGCGCAGATACTGGGGCTGGTGCCGGTGGTGGCGCACTACACCTCGGCCCCGGAGCAGATAGAAAACGAAGTGGACGGACTGATATTTGACAACAACGACGAAGCGCTGTATCAGGGCCTCAGGGAGCTGCTGCTCCGCCCGGAAAGGCTGGAGTCGCTGAGGAACACCCTGCGCCAGCGCAGCTACACCAATGAGCCGGATATACTGCGGTTCGACGAGATCATCGAGGCGCTGTGCAAAAGTGAATATAAAGGGACGATTGCAAATGATCAGTGTCATTATTCCTGTATATAATGGAGAAAGGTTTATTGAAAACGCCGTCAAAAGCGTGCTCGCACAGACGGCAGCGGATTGGGAACTGGTCATTGTGAACGATGGCTCAACGGACGGGACGCGCGCCCTACTGGAGCGCTGCTGCGCACAGGATCCGCGCATACGCATTCATCATCAGCAAAACGGCGGCGTTTCGGCGGCCAGAAACGCCGGCATCGCCCTGGCCCGGGGCGAGTATCTGGCGTTCCTGGATGCGGACGACGAGTGGTATCCGGACTGCCTGGAGACGTTTGAGCGGGTGTTCGCGGCGCATCCGCAGGCGGCCATGGTGGGCTGCGCGTATGATATCATACTGCAGGACGGCAAGCGCACGGACACGGTTGGGTATTTCGAGGGCAAGCCGGAAACGATGTTCATGGAGGACTTCCTGGGCGC
Organism: Candidatus Fimadaptatus sp.; assembly: GCA_051883635.1. GTDB lineage: Bacteria > Bacillota > Clostridia > Christensenellales > Aristaeellaceae > Fimadaptatus. Next base: position 954 of record JBJEUC010000325.1, on the reverse strand, counting down.
GTATGCGGACGACTCCCGCGCAAAGTGCTTCCACCCCATAACCACGTGCGTGCGCAGGGATATGGCGCAGCGGGTGGGCGGCTTCCGCGAAGGCTGCCTCATCGGCGAGGATCTGGCGATGGCGCTGACAGTCGCGGCCTATGGCCCGGTGGCGCTGTGCGCGCATAAGGTGGCGGTCTACAACCGGTGCAACAGCGTGGCCACCCGGGACGTGTCCTTTGACCCGGACTGGTACTTCTTTGGCGAGGCCCGGCGGCTGGAGGCGGACGAGACCATCCCCGCGGAGAGGAGACAGAGTCTGCAGCGCCTGATGCAGTGGTTCCAGATGCGCCGCGCGCGCCATTACCTGATAAACGGCGAGCGGCAGAAGGCCCGCGAGGCGTACCGTGAGATAGGCGACCGGCCCGAGCTGAGGAAGGACAAGCTCCTGACCCGGGCGCTGATGCTGCTGCCAACACCGGTGGTGCGCAGGATATTCCTTATGCGCTGGCGCGGGCAGGCATAACAGGGTGTGAATTGTGAAGGACGGCGGGAAGTTTCCTGCCGGCCGTTTTTTTATTGATTTACGTGAAAATTATTTGCATGTGATTGACAAATCAAGCTATATATGACAAAATGACAATATAGTAACAAGCCAAATAGTTCGAGAAAGGAAGGGGACGGCTATGAATCGAAATGTGGTACAGGGCACCCATAAACTGGCAGATGCAATTAGAAAAAGGCGCACGGAACTGAACCTCACAATAGAGGAAGCGGCATATAGGGCAGGGGTTGGAATAAAAACATGGTGTCGTTACGAATCGGGTGAATCCATTCGTCAGGATAAGGCAAAGGGCGTATGCAAGGCCCTGAACTGGCATTCTTTGCCGGGAGCAGATGACAAGGATGATGAATTTGATTTTGATGAATACAAAAATCATGAAGCTTGGTCAGAGTCCATATGTGACCGCTTTG
>JBJEUC010000324.1:0-11686 GCA_051883635.1 Candidatus Fimadaptatus sp. | reverse complement strand
ACTATGAACAGAATGTAAAAAATGCCTGCACAACAACGATAATAATTAACGATGGCGCTTTTGACGACAAATCATCGGCGACGCTTTTATACAGATATATATAGAATATGCAGGCACGTTTTTGCGTATATACATGATGGAATAATGTTCAAAAATATGAGAGGGGATGAGACCGCATATGGCACAGGCGACCACCAAATCGAGAGCGCAGCAGCGCGGGGAAAAGCGAATGCGCTTGTGGAAGGATATAGTCCGGCACAGGATGCTGTATCTGTTCATACTGCCCTGCTTTGTCTGGCTGATAGTATTCTGCTATGTTCCCATGGGCGGAATCGTGCTGGCCTTCAAAAACTACAAGTTCAATCTGGGCATATACGGCAGCCCGTGGGCGGGCATGAAGTGGTTCCGCGAGTTCATCAACTCGCCGGAATTCTGGATAACCATAAAGAACACTCTGCGCATTACTCTGCTCAAGCTGCTGATATGCTTCCCGGCGCCCATACTGCTGGCGCTGCTCCTTAACGAGGTGCGCAACGCCAAGTTCAAGCGCATAGTGCAGACCGTGAGCTATCTGCCCAACTTCGTGTCCTGGGTCGTCGTCGTTCAGCTCATGCGCGCGCTGTTTACTCCCTATGGCGGCATCGTGAACGAGATACGCAAGGCAATGGGCTATGAAGCGGTGTTCATAATGGGCCTGAAGGGCGCATTCCTGCCCATGGTCGTGCTTTCCGACCTGTGGAAGAACATAGGCTGGAGCTCGATAGTGTATCTGGCGGCCATCACCTCGGTCGACCAGCAGCTGTACGAGGCGGCCGTTATCGACGGCGCAAACCATGTCCAGCAGGTGTGGCACATCACTCTGCCGGGCATCATGCAGATAATCGGCATAATGTTCATAATGGCCGTGGGCGGACTGCTCAACGCGGGCTACGATCAGATACTGCTATTGCAGCAGCCGGCCAATACGCAGATATCGCAGGTGCTGGACACATATGTGCTGCAGACCGGTATCAAGTACGGCAAGTTTGAATACGCAACGGCCATAGGCCTGTTCAAGTCGCTGTTCTCGCTGGTTATGGTGGTAGTGACGAACTATCTGGCGCAGCGATTTGGAGAAGTGGGCCTGTGGTAAGCGCCATCGCCGCGACGAGCTTGTTATAGGGGGAAAGGAATATGGCGGAAAAGCAAAAGGAACTGGCCGCTCGCCAGAAAGGCGTGGGTACATCCGGCGGCTATAAGGCATTCACCGTTTTCAATTATATACTCCTGACTCTGCTGGGCTTAATTACGTTCTATCCGTTCTGGTACGTGCTGGTCGCCTCGCTCAATACCGGGCGCGACTTCATGCGCGGCGGCGTGTGGCTCATACCGCGCGACTTCACGCTGGAAAACTACATGCTGGCCTTTCAGGACAAGCAGATATTCCAGGCGCTGGAGATATCCGTTATCACCACGATAGTGAGCGTAGTTGCAGGACTGTTCTTCACGTCGCTGGTGGCTTACGCGATGTGCGTAAAGACCCTGCCCGGCAGGCAGTTCATGAACTTCTTCTGGTACTTTACGACTATATTTGGCGGCGGCATGATACCGTATTACATGGTGCTGCGCACGCTGGGGCTTACAAGCAGCATATGGCTGTACATATTGCCGTCGATATACAGCTTCTACAACTTCATACTGCTGCGAACGAACTTCTCGGCCATTCCGTATGAGCTGCGCGAATCGGCGCAGATAGACGGCGCGGGGGATATGAGGATATTCCTGCAGATATATTTGCCGGTGGCAAAGCCCATACTGGCGACGGTGGCGCTGTTCATAGGCGTGGGCCGCTGGAACGACTGGTTTACAGGCGCGTACTATCAGTCCAAGACGCAGCTGTATCCTGCGGCTACGCTGCTGCAGAAGATACTTTCCGAGGCGACGGCCACCTCCAACATAAAGGCAGGCCAGGAGACGGCGGCGCAGTCCATCACGTCGTACACCTCGCAGTCGCTGCAGATGGCGTTCGTCATGATACTGACCATGCCGATAGTTGTGATATATCCCTTCCTGCAGAAGTACTTTGTCAAGGGCGCGCTGGTGGGCTCGGTCAAGGGCTGATGCTAAGACATGTGTGAATGTGTGGGCTGTGGATGGCTGGCAGCAGCAGCCCTGCAGGATATAGTCGATATTAGAAAGGAGCAATACCATGACCAGGAAAACTTTGTCCATTGTTCTGGTGCTTATGCTGGCGTTGGGCGCTATGATGTCTTCCTTCGCGTTCGCCGATGAAGCCATCTATACCGACGAGGACGGCAATACCTACAAGAAGTTTGACGATGTCAGGCTGACCATGCTCATCTGCTGGAACGGCGGCTTCAACACTGCCGAGGATCAGTACAACAACGATGTTGCCGCTGCTATCCGCGAGAAGATCGGCGTTACCGTAGAGTTTGAGGGCCTGATGATGAGCGAGACCGAGAAGCTGAACATGATGTTCGCTTCCGGCGACATGCCCGATATGGTCAATGCTCCCTATTGGGGCGGCACCTCCGGCGAGACCGGCGTCATCAAGAAGGCCGGCGCTGAAGGCCGTCTTATCGACATCAAGGATCTCGTGCCCCAGTACCCGAACATCGCCGACGCTTATGACATCGGCGTCATCGGCCTCAAGTACCTCGAAAACGACATAGACGCCCCCGAGTTCGAAGGCGCCCGCTATGTGCTGCCCACCGAGGTCGCCGGCGACGACGAGGACATAACCAACTGGGGCTACGGCGTGTTCGTGCGCGCTGACGTGGCCGATACCCTGGGCGTTGATCCCACCACCATCAAGACCTCTGCCGAGCTGTATGACTTCATGAAGAAGGCCCAGGAATACGGCTTCAAGGATGTCAACGGCAACGACACCATAATCGCCTCCACCTTCCACAATGGCTGGAGCTATGGCGACTTCGCTCAGTCCTACAACACCAAGAAGCTGACCAACTACCGCCTGGACGAGAACGGCAAGGTCACCTACGATCCGCTGACCGAGAACTGGGTCGAGAAGAACCTGTTCATCTGGAAGCTGGTCAACGAGGGCATACTCGACGTTGAGTGCTTCAAGACCAACGACGACCTGGCCAACGAGAAGGTCGGCAACGGCACCGTGCTGTTCACCTGCGCGCAGTATGGCATGTCCATCAACGCCACCAAGCTGACCGGCCTGTATGACACCAACCCCGAGATGCGCTACATCCCGGTAGGCCCGCTGAACTACATCGACGGTCAGCCCGCGGTTCAGACCGAGCCCAACGGCCGCAACGGCTCCCCGGTAATCTTCTTCCCCACCACCTGCCAGAACATCGATGCCGCTCTGACCTGGCTGGACTACGTGAACAGCAAGGAAGGCACCAAGCTGGTGTGCTACGGCTTCGAGGGCGACACCTACGAGCTGAACGAGGCTGGCCAGCCCCGCATGACTGCGGAACTGACTGCCCGCTATAAGGAAGACTCCGAGTCCGTCAACAAGGAACTGCGCGCCCGCGGCATCAAGTACATGTCCGGCCGCACCTATGTTGCCAAGAAGAACAGCCTGTGGTTCGGCGAGAGCAATCCCTTCGACGCTGAGGCTGCCAACGAGTACCAGGAGGCCTACAAGCTGGCCCGTCCCGTCGAGAAGATACCCGGCTACCCGATAGACGCCATAGCCTCCGGCTTCGAGGGCTATCAGGACTTCGCGCAGTGGGCGTTTGACACCGAGCGTCAGGATGAGTACGTACAGCGCGCCTTCTTCGCCGAGACCGAGGAAGAGGCCCGCGCCATACTCGAGGACTATCAGAACTACCTGATGACCAACGACGGTGGCAAGATGGCCCAGTTCCTGGACTACATGACCGAGCAGTACGCGACCCGCGATGACTTCATCTTCTAATAGATCGGTTTCGTAAGGGTTGCCAGAGGCAGTTTGTCTGTCTGCCAGCAGGCATAACTGGCTCATGTAAGCGTCAGGCCGCCCGCACTTGCGTGGCGGCCTGTTCTCTGTTAAGCCGGGCTGCGCTTTGTGTCAGAAAGCTGTTGCATAGGCGGCAGGGAAGATGTAAAATGAAACGGCGGGCAGCTGCCCGTCAAACGGAGGGTTCCGGTATGGCTTATATCAGAAAAAACACCGAGGAACTTACGGGATATCAGGAAGCCAGGCCGCTCAGGCCGTCCACCGACCTGATGTGCGATTTCGTAATGGTATATGGCACGGACGATACCATGCCTGAGCGCGTGAAGCAGTTTGCCGATGCGGGCTATGTGGTGCATCTCATGACGGGCATCGCGTGGGGCCAGTATCAGGATTACCTGGACGGCAAGTGGGACGGGCGCAGGCACTGGGACGAGGGCCAGAAGGAGCGCAGCGGCAAGGACGTGATCCACGGCCCCACGGTGCCTTACATGGTGCCGACCATATCCTTCTCGGACTACATAACCGAGCGGCTCAAGGTCGCCGTGGACAGCGGCGTCGTGGCCATACACCTGGAAGAACCGGAGTTCTGGGACAGGAGCGGCTACTCCGAGGCATTCAAGCGTGAGTACGAGATACGCTATCATGAGCCGTTCATGCCGCAGCATGAGAGCCTGGACGGCCACTACCGCACCGCGCAGCTGAAGGCGGAGCTGTATGCAAGGGCGCTTTCCCGCGCCAGCGCGGCCGTAAAGGAGTATGCCAAGGTAAAGTACGGGCGCGACCTGCGCTTCTATGTGCCCACGCACAGTCTGATAAACTACACCCAGTGGAAGATAATGAGCCCGGAGGCTTCGCTCATAGGCATATCCACCGTGGACGGCTACATCGCGCAGATATGGACCGGCACCAGCCGCGAGGCGAATGTATATGAGGGCTTCTACCGCGAGCGCACGTTTGAGACGGCCTTCCTGGAGTACGGCGTTATGCAGGAGCTCACGCGCGGCACCGGGCGGCGCATGTGGTTCCTCAACGACCCCATCGAGGATCTGCCCTCATACACCTGGGAGAACTATCGCTACAACTACCAAAAGACCGCCATCGCCTCGCTGCTCAACCCCGAGGTATGGCATTACGAGATATGCCCGTGGCCGTCGCGCGTGTTCGACGGGCGCTACCCGCGCTATCAGCCCCGCATATCCGAGAAGGACGAGACCAGCTTCGAGATGGCCGAGTCCAAGCCCATACCGGACAGCTATCGCACCTTCCTCTCCAGCATGTTCCAGCTCTTTGGCGACATGGAGCAGCCCAACTGGGCGTTTGAGGGCGTAAGCGAGACCGTGGGCGTGTTCATGTCGGATACCGGGCTGTTCGAGCGCACCTATCCCGATACCGTGCCCACGGCGGAAGGCTATGGCGAGGAGCTGCGCGGCGTGATGACCAAGAACTCCGACGTGATAACCGGCCCCGAGGCGGCGGAGCGCATAGCCCGCTCCAAGGCGTTCATGAAGGAAACGGAGGGGGACGAGAAGCGGCTGAACAGCTTTGTCACCAGCGTTGCGTTCCCGCAGTTCTTCGGCCTGGCGATGCCGCTGCTCAAGTACGGCCTGCCGGTGCGCCCCATTCAGCTGGACAACATACGGCGCTTCACCGGCTATCTCAGGGGCATACGCTTTGCCATACTCAGCTATGAGTACATGAAGCCCGTTTCCCCCGACATCAACACTACCCTGGCCGAATGGGTGCGCGCGGGCGGCACTCTGATCTACGTGGGCGACGGCAGCGACCCCTTCCACGGCATACGCTCCTGGTGGCGCGAGGCCGGATACGCGAACCCGGCGCAGCACCTGTTCGAGGTGATGGGACTGGGCCGCGAACCCGAGGCGGGCGAATACGCCTACGGCAACGGCCGCATAGTGGTGTACGACATGCTGCCCGCGAGGATATGCCTTACCCGGGAACACGCCGACGCCTGGCGCGGACTCGTGCGCGATGTGCTGCGCAAGGGCGGAGTGGAGTGGAGCTGGCGCAACGACATCACGCTCAGGCGCGGGCCGTATGTCATCAGCGAGGTCATGGACGAGAGCGTGACCGATGCTCCCAGGGTGTTCGAGGGCTGCTACGCCGACCTGATGGAGGACGGCTATCCGATAGTCAGCACCAAGCGCGTGGAACCCGACGGCGGCGCGCTGCTCTACGACCTGAGCACGCTCAAAAAGGGCGAGTTCACTATCATAGGCACTGCGGCCCGCATAATGGATGTCGAGTGCGGCGAGGGCAGGCTCTCCTTCCGCGCCAGGACGGCCGACCGCGTGCTGGTCCACATACGCGCGCAGCTGCCGTTTGAGCCCGCGAAGGTGGAAGCGGTGGACGAGACCGGCGCGGCGGTCGAGCTCGGCTACGAGTACGACGAGGCGACCGGCACGGCGCTGTTCACCTACCGCAGCGAGGATCGCAGCGTGACCATAAGCGCTTGCCGATAAGGTAAGCTCATGACTGCAGTCGGCGCCTCCCGGCGCTGACTGCGGCTCTGCGCGTATGCGGTATGCCGCTGCGCAAGGCGACAGGGGCGGACAAATCCGCAGAATGGAGAAAACGGATATGAACGGACTTGCAGAAAAGCTCACGCAGCTTAAGAACTGCGTGGGCGGCAACAGGGAAAAGACGCACTTTGAATATACCTTCGGCATGCCGGAGGAGGAACTGCACCATATCGCACCGCCCAGCCGCGCCAACCGGCGCATACTGGCGGAGCTGGAGTACGCGCTGCACGTTAGCGACGCCAACGAAGGCGCGTATGCGGCCGAGCTGACGGCGGCGCTGGACTACCTGCTGGAGGCGCTCAAGCGGGACGGCGTGCTGACCGACGCGGCATGCCTCAAGGCGGAGGAGCTGCTTGCGCCCATGGCGGAGCTGGCTAAGTCGTACAAGCTCTTCCTCACCGGCCATGCGCACATCGACATGAACTGGATGTGGAGCTATCAGGAGACCGTGGCGGCGACGCTGGCCACCTTCCGCACCATGTGCAACATAATGGACGAGTATCCCGAGTTCACCTTCACGCAGTCGCAGGGCTCGGTGTACCGCATTGTGGAAAAGTACGACCCCGAGCTGATGGCGCGCATGAAGAAGTACATAGCCCAGGGGCGCTGGGAGGTCGCGGCCACCAACTGGGTCGAGCCGGACAAGAACATGCCCTCGGGCGAGTCGCTGCTGCGCCACATCGAGTACACGCGCCATTACCTGCGCGATACCTGGGGCGTGAAGGACTTCGACATCGACTTTGTGCCCGATACCTTCGGCCATGCCGAGACCATACCCGAGATAGACGCGTTCGGCGGCGTGAAGTACATGTACCACTGCCGCGGCAACGCGCGCGAGAACCTGCTCTACCGCTACCGCGCCGCTTCGGGCAGCGAGCTGATGGTGCTGCGCGAGGCGAACTGGTACAACGCCGCCATCACTCCGCAGATAGCCTCGGGGCTTATGGAGGTCGTCAGGCGCTCCTCCGGGCTCAAGGTCGGCATGGTGCTCTACGGCGTGGGCGACCACGGCGGCGGCCCCACCCGGCGCGACGTCGAGCGCGCGCTGGACATGATGAGCTGGCCCATATATCCCACGATACGCTTCGGCGGTCTGCGCGATTACTTCCGCGAGGCCGAGGCCGTGCGCGACATACTGCCCGTCGTCACGGAGGAGATGAACTTCTTCGCGCCCGGCTGCTATACTACCCAGAGCCGCATAAAGCGCGGCAACCGGCGTGCCGAGGCGGCATTTTACGATGCCGAGGCGCTGGCGGCGCTGGCCGAGCGCAATACCGAATACCGCCTGCCGAATGAGCAGATGGAGAAGGCCTGGCGCGACGTGCTGTTCACGCACTTCCACGACATACTGACCGGCTCCTGCGTGCAGGACTCCCGCGAACACGCGATGGGCTTGTATCAGTGCGTGGCGGCCGTGACCAATACGCAGCAGGAGAAGGCCATGACGGCGCTCTCCCAGGCGATAGCTACTGCCGATATGCCCGTGATGCAGAGCGTGCAGCCCTGGGAAAGGGCCTGCGCGGCGGCGTATGACACCCAGTCGGAAGGCGCGGGCGTGGGCTACGGCATAGAGAACTTCGTCGGCGTGCCGGCAGCGGAGCGCGGCAGCGGCCTTTTGCGGGTATTCCACGTATTCAACACGCTGAGCACGGCGCGCACGGGCGTGGTCGAGCTGACCGTATGGGACTACACCGGCGATCTGGCGCGCGTACACATTCAGGACGCCGAGGGCAACGAGGTGCCCTTCCAGCTGCTGGACAGCGAGCTGCAGAAGTACTGGGATCACCGCTACTTCCGCGTGCTGGCCCGCGTGAGCGTGCCGGCGGTGGGCTATACCACCATAGTGCTGCGCCAGAGGGCGGCGGCGACCTACCCGGTGTACCTCCAGAACGAGCTGGAGCAGGTGGCGCGCTTCTATGATGACATTGTGCTGGACAACGGCGTCGTGCGCGCGGTGATAGGCAGGGACAGCGGCCGCGTGAAGTCGCTCGTCGACCTGAGCAGCGGCGCGGAGCTGCTGGCGGAGGGCGCGACGGCTGGCCTTGAGTACCTGGAGACCGAGCGCCGCACGTCCAGCGCCTGGAACATAGGCCGCACGATACGCGACATACCCGTGGACAGATGCGAGGAGCTGGTGCGCCTGGAGAGCGGCGAGCTGCGCAAGAGCGTTAAGGCCACTTTCAGCGTGCAGGGCGAGTGCCGCGTGCCGTCCGCGATAGAAGTGACCTATTCGCTGGAGGCGGGCAGCCGGGCGCTTAAGGTCGCCATCAAGGCCGACTGGCAGGAGCAGGGCGGCAGCATCATACCGGTGCTGGCCTGGAGGACACCCCTTGCCGGGCTGGATGGCCGGTTCCGCTACCTGATACCTGCGGGCACAAAGGTGCGCACGGCGCTCAACAACGACGTGCCCGGCATTGGCGGCGCTGCCGCACTGCGCACGGACGGCCGCGCGCTGGTGCTGGTCAGCGACTCCAAGTACGGCTACCGCGGCGAAGGCGACGCGCTCTCGCTCACACTCATAAACAGCGCTGTCAGCCCCGATCCCTACCCGGAGCGCGGGATACATCATATCACGCTCTGGCTGGGCGCGGGCAGCGGCGATGCGCAGGATACGCAGCGGCTCACCGACGAGCTGAACCACCGGTTCATCTATCAGCCGGGCAACGCGCACAAGGGCACTCTGCCCGCCAGCTGCGGCCTGGTGGAGCTGACGGGCGGCGCGGCGGCGGTCACGTCGGTGCAGATGCTAAGCGGCGCGCTGATGGTGCGCGGCTACGAGACCTCGGGCGCGGACGGCGAGGTGCGCCTGAAGGTGAACGCGCCGGTCAGGGCGGCTGGGCTTGTCGACCTCAGCGAACGCGGCGATATCGGCGCGGCCCGCGTTGAGGGTCAGGAGATAGCATTCCCGGTAAGGGGAAGCGGCATATGGGCCGTGAAGGTGGAACTATAATGCAGGCAGCAGAGGCGGCGGACCCATGCGCCGCATGAGCCGCCGCCTCAAACTGTGAAGCATGGGAGGTCGCGCAATGGCCACGGGCCGAATATTCAACATACAGAGGTATTCCACGCATGATGGTCCGGGAATACGCACTACGGTATTCATGAAGGGCTGCAACCTGCGCTGCGCGTGGTGCCACAATCCCGAATCGGTATCGATGCAGCCGACGCTGGAATACAATGCGGAGCTGTGCATAGGCTGCGGCCGCTGCGCCGTGGCGTGCAGTAAGGGCGTGCATGAGCCGGGTCGGCCCACAGCGCACCGGCAGGCCTGCGTGGGCTGCGGAGTCTGCGCGCAGGAATGCTTCGCCAACGCGCTCACGCTGGCGGGAACGGATGTGGACGAACGGCAGGTCATGGACGAGATACTCACCGACGCTGCGTACTTTGAGCAATCCGGCGGCGGGGTCACGTTCTCGGGCGGCGAGTGCATGTTGCAGCTGGAGCTGCTGGAGGCAGTATGCAGGCTGTGCCGTGAGCGGGGCATACATACCGCGATAGACACCGCAGGCTGCGTGCCGTGGGCGCGGTTTGAGCGCATACTGCCCTATGCGTCGATGTTCCTCTACGACATGAAGGCGCGCGACCCCGAGGTGCACAGGGCGCTTACCGGCGCGGACAACCGCCTGATACTGGAAAACCTTGAAGGGCTGCTGGACAGCGGCGCCCGTGTGTGGGTGCGCGTGCCGTGCGTGCCCGGCGGCAATGAGGGCGAGATGGAGGGCATCGCGGAATGGCTCAGGGGCAGGCCGGTGGAGCGGGTAGAGCTGCTGGCCTACCACAGGCTGGGCGGCGGCAAGGCAAAGCTGCTGGGCCTGGAAGGCGGGCGCGATTTTCGCGTGCCGTCGGATGAAGAGATGGACGGCTATCTGGCATATTTTACTGAGCGGGGCATAAACGCCCGCATCGGCTGAAGCCGGGGAGGTTGTTATGAAGACAACTGTTCTGCGCGACGAGCGCGTGATAGAGCGCATCAAGCGCCTGCACGATGACAAGATGGAGATAAACCGCGTAAAGCTGGAGCATTTCGGCAAGTACGACACGGATGATCACGGCTTTATCTACGACCCGGATTTCAATTTCACATATCCAGTGGATACCGAGGATGGCGTGCTGCGCGGCCCGGTGAACATTGGCAAGGCGCTGCGCAAGTACATGAACGAGATACCGGCGTACGTCAACCCGGCAAGCGCGCTGGCGGGCGCGTGGTACGGCGCGCTGAACACCTTTGTACAGGTGGGCTTTGACCAGAAGCTGGTTCCGCAGGAGCTCAGGGATGTATGGCAAAAGTACGATACGTATCCGGGCTGGGCGGGCATGAACCACTGCGCGCCGGACATGAACATAGGCTTTGCCCTGGGCTGGGGCGGCCTGCGCAGGAAGCTGGAGTACTACCGCGAGTTCAATGCTCCCGCCGACACCTCGTTCTATGACGGCGAGCTGGAGTACATAATCGGCATGCAGGAGTGGGTAGCCCGCCTGGCGGCGCAGGCCCGCACAATGCAGGCGCTGGCCGAAACCGAGGAGGAGCGCAAGAACCTGGGCGAGATAGCCGATATGAACGAGTGGCTGGTTGAGAACCCGCCGCGCACCCTGCGCGAGGCCTGCCAGTTCATCGCGCATTATCAGACGGTGGACCGCGTCTACTTCCTGGGCGGCGCGCTGGATCAGCTGGACGAGCTGCTCCGCCCCTGGTATGAGCGCGACATGAAGGCCGGCATGATCACCGACGACGAGGTCGTATGGTACATCGCCAGCATGTTCTTCAACGACACGCATTATTCGCAGATAGCGGGTCTCACGCCGGACGGCAGCCGCGATACCACCAGCACCATGTCCTTCCTGATACTGGAAGCGATGCATGTGCTGGGCATACCGTGCAACATCGCGCTGCGCGTGCACGACGGCGTGAACGAGGAGCTGCTCAGGCGCTCGCTCCAGTACACCATGGAGGACGGCAGCGGCGTGAGCTACTCGCTGAGCGTGGGTACCGAGAAGGGCTTCGCGGCCAACGGCTATCCGGAGCAGCTGGGCCGCATGCGCAAGAAGGTGGGCTGCAACTGGACGGTCATACCGGGCCGCGAGTACGCACTGCAGGACGTGACGCGCGCCAATCTGGCCTACGCGCTCAAGTACGCGCTGGACGACATACGCGAGGGCGAGCGGACGCTGGAGCGCCTGTTCGAGCGCTTTGTCTACCATACGCAGGTGATAGTGGACAGCATAAAGCGCG
>JBJEUC010000323.1:0-11690 GCA_051883635.1 Candidatus Fimadaptatus sp. | reverse complement strand
GTACTCCGAATACGTGATCAGCGCGCCCGGGGTGGTGCTGATGACCGCATCCGGCACCTGGGAGGAATACACCGGCAGCGTCACCTGGACCTGCGAGGCGGCAGACGCCGCCAGCAAGGCGGCCTTCTCCGCCATCAACACCGACAGGACCAGCGGCTATACGCAGCTCAAGCCGACCTCCCCGCGCAAGCCGGGCCGGTATGCGGTCCGGTTCACGGCCACCCTGGCCGACGGGCGCACGGCCTCGCAGACGGTCACGCTGGGCCTTGCCGACGCGAGCGGCGTAGTGCCCACTCCCGAGCCCACCGCCGATCCCTCCAAGCCGCGTCAGGGCACCGTCAACGCCCGGCGCGTGAACGTGCGCGCGGGCGCGGGCACCACGTATGGCGTGGTCGCGCAGGTCACTCAGGGCGAAAGGCTCACCGTGACCGACTGGAGCGGCGAATGGTACAAGATAAGCTTTGACGGCAAGACCGCCTACATAAAGGGCGAATACGTGACGCTGGACGCGGCCTATACCCCCGCGCCCACCGCGACGCCCACTCCCGCGCCCACCAGGGCGCCTACCGCCGCGCCCACTCAGACGCCCGGCGCGGATACCGGCATATGGGGCAAGGTGACGCTGGAAAGCAGCGGCAGCACCCTGCGCCTGCGCGCGGCGGCCAGCGGCAGCGCGAGCGTATTGGCGAACATGCCCAACGGCGCAGTGGTCGAGATAAAGGCAGCCTCCGGCGACTGGTACAGGGTCGTGTACAACGGCAGGGAGGGATACTGCGCGCGCGGGTTCATAACCCTTACCGACGCGCCCACCTCCGGGCCCACGGCCACGCCCAGGCCCACGGCGACGGCCACAGTAAAGCCCACGGTCAGGCCCACGGCCACGACCGGCACGGTGACGCTCTCCTCGACCAGCTCGCGGCTGATAATCCGCTCGGCGGCCAGCAAGACTGCCTCGGAGGTGACGCGCCTTGCGCACGGCACGCAGGTCACGATACTGGGCGCCGAGGGCGACTTCTACCGCATACAGTCGGGCAGTGTGACCGGCTATGCGGCCAAGGCGTACATAAAGCCCGATTCGTCCGCCACGGCGACGGCCACTGCCAGACCCACGGCCACGCCCAAGCCCACCTCGACCCCTGCGGGCAACTACGCCACGGTCATCAAGTCCGACGGCCTGGCGCTGCATGAGACCGAGCAGGGCGCTACGGTGCGCACGATACCCAACTACGGCGTGGTGCAGGTGCTGAACGTCTACGGCCAGTGGTCGCGCGTCTCATATGAGGGCACCACGGGCTATGTCGAGAACAAGTACCTCAAGTCCGGCATACTCTATCCGGACAGCACCACGTATCCCAAGGCGCGCGTGAAGTTGGAGTCCTCTTCGTCGATGTACATGCGCGCCTCCGCCTCGCGCACGGCGAGCGTTGTCACCTCGATACCCAACGGCGCGACCGTGGAGGTGCTCAGCCGGGGCGCGACCTGGAGCAAGATAAGGTACAGCGGCAGCACGGGCTACTGCATGACGCAGTACCTGACTATGCTGGGCTGACAGACGGCACAGGAGCCGCGCGGGACGATTCCGCGCGGCTCTTTTGTGCGGGCAGGGGAGTGGTGCATGATGATGCTCAGGCACACATGGGTGCCTTGCAGTGCGATGTTCGATGGCATGGCAAAGGGCCGCGCGTGGTGATAGCGTGCGGCTCTTTGATGTGCAGGTGTACATCGGCAGTTCGCAGGGCAATGCTCCATTTACGGAACGCACTTGCGTTCCAGAGCCGCGCGGGACGATTCCGCGCGGTTCTTTTGAGCGTGCGCAAGGGGATGTGCGGGCACACATCGGCAGTTCGCAGGGCCATGCTCATTTACGGAACGCAGGAGCGTTTCAGGGCCGCGCGGGATGATGCCGCGCGGCTCTTTTGAGCGTGCGCAAGGGGATGTGCGGGCACGCATCGGCAAGCCGCAGGGCCATGCTCATTTACGGAACGCAGAAGCGTTTCAGAGCCGCGCGGGACGATTCCGCGCGGTTCTTTTGAGCGTGCGCAAGGGGATGTGCGGGCACACATCGGCAGTTCGCAGGGCAATGCTCCATTTACGGAACGCAGGAGCATTGCAGGAGCCGCGCGGGACGATTCCGCGCGGCTGCTATTGTATGCGTGTAAATAGGGCACTATGGGCGCGCACGGATATGTCAGGGGCCGCACGGGCGCACGCGGCCATGCCGGCGCGTCCCGGGCCAGCTGTATGGCCGCACTGCGATGGGAGGTGGCAGGGAGTACGGCGGGGGCTGAGCATGTCCCATGCGCGCAGTTCATTTTGCGGCGGCGCGCATATTGCGGGTGCCCGGCGGCATATGCTGCTTAAGGAGGTGTTGGGTTTGCAAGACGCATGCTTCTTTCCCGGCGGGAACACGCCGCATGGGTTTGTATGCCGCTTTGAGGACATCATGCCGCCGGAGCGCGCCCGCAGGGTGTACTTCATCAAGGGCGGCTCGGGCGTGGGCAAGAGCACGTTCATGCGCGCGGTCGGCGAGCACTGCGCGCGAGCCGGCAGGCGGGTCGAGTACTTCAGATGCTCCAGCGACCCGGACAGCCTGGACGGGGTCGCCGTGCCGGAGCTGGGCGTGGCGCTCATGGACGGCACCGCGCCGCACGCGATGGATCCGCGCCTGCCCGGCGTGCGCGACTTTGCGCTGGACCTGGGCAGGTTCCTGAGCGAGGCGCGCCTCGCCGGGGCGCGGGAGGAGCTGGAGCGGGTCATGGCGCGGCGGGCGGCCTGCTTCGCCCGCGCATATGCGCGCCTGAGCGCGGCGCAGGCGCTCTATTGCGACGCAGGCCGCGCAATGTCGACTGCGCTGCGCCCCGGGGAGGAGCTGACCCGGGAGCTGGAGCAGGTGCTGGGCCCGGCGGCGCACGGGGAGGGGCGCGGCGTGCTGAGGCGCCTGTTTGCCGACGCGGTCACGCCCTCCGGGCTGGTAAGCGTGCTGGATACCCTGCCCGCCCGGCGCAGGGTGCGCGTGGAGCTGCCCTGGGGCTGCGACGCGTCGCCGGCGCTGGAGACGATTGCGCGCCGCGCACAGCGCCGGGGCGAGGACGCGGTGCTGCTGATGGATCCGCTCATGCCGGAGCGCGCGCTGCACCTGTATCTGCCCAAGCGCGGCGCGCTGGTCTGCGCGGACGGCGGGCTTGTGGAGCGCGACATGGCGTTTGACGCGTCGCTGCCCGGCGCGGCCGAGAGCCTGGGCGACGCGGAGGCGCTTTCCGCGGCGGAGTTCGACCGGCGCGAGTGCATGGACATGATAGGTGCGGCGGTGGAGCAGCTGGCGCTGGCGCGCAGGCTGCACGCGCGGGTGGAGGAGCGGTATTCCTCGGCCATGGACTTTGAGCGGGTGCGGAGCCTACGCGAAGAGGTCTGCGCGCAGATAGACGCATTGTCGCCACAAAATTGAACCACATATGCCCCGAAGTGAACGCCCGCTCGGCGCTCGCGCGGGCGTCAAAATGCGTCTAAATTAATATGAGGGCTGCAAAAGCAGCGCGATATATGTTAGAATATATGCGTAGAAACAGGGGCGCGCCGGGGAAGCCGTGCGGCTGCGCGCGCCATATTCATACTCGTGAGGAGGACAAAAGCTATGATGCCGAGACACAAGCGCAGACAGGGGCGCCGTCGCTATCGACTCAACCCCAGGGTGCTGCCCACGGCGCTGCTCACGCTGCTGGCGGTGGGCATGGTGGTAATGGTGTTCTGCCTGCTCAAGCCGGGCGGCCCGATTTCCGCGTTCAGCCAGCCCACCCAGGCGCCCACAGCCGAGCCCACGGCCGAGCCGACCGCCGTGCCCGTTCCCACCGAAGCGCCCACGCCCGCGCCCACCGAAAAGACGGTGGAGGAGGTGCGCATACGCGCCGTCGGCGACATAATGGTGCATGACGACGAGCTGACAAGCGCCAAACAGTCCGACGGCTCCTACGACTTTACGTCGTTCTTCGGCCTGGTGGCGGACAGCCTGGGCGACGCCGATTACACCATGGGCAACCTGGAGACCACGATAGGCGCGCCGGGTAAGAGCGGCTATTCGGGTTATCCCTACTTCCACACGCCGCCGTCGCTGCTCACCGCGCTCAAGGGCACGGGCATTGACATGCTCACCACCAGCAACAATCATTGCCTGGACCGCTACTTCGACGGGCTGGTGGAGACGCTGGACTCGCTGGACGCGGCCGGGTTTGACCACACCGGTACCTTCCGCAGCAAGTCCGAGTACCAGACGGCCTATGTCAAGGAGATAAACGGCATAAAGATAGGCGTGGTGGCCTACACCTACGGCACCAACGGCATGGAGGAAAAGTCGGACGCGGACGGCGTGGAGTGGGGCATAATGTACCTGCAGAACGCCAACTTTGAAAAGAGCGCGCAGCGGCTGCGCGAGGCGGGCGCGGAGGTGCTCATCGCTGTGCCGCACTGGGGCAAGGAGTACAAGCGCGCGCCCGAGGACTCGACCGTGAACTACGCCCGCAAGATGGCCGAGGCCGGCTTTGACGTGATAGTGGGCAGCCATCCGCACATGGTGCAGCCGATAGAGTGGCTGGAGACGACCCAGGCCGACGGCAGCGTAAAGCGCACGCTGGTGGCCTATTCGCTGGGCAACTTCGTGTCCGCGCAGCGGGACCAGTACAAGGACACGGGCATAATACTCGACTTCACGCTGCGCAAGGAGCTGGCGACCGGCGCGATAAGCGTGGAGAACGTGGGCTATGTGCCGGTGTGGGTCTGGCGCTATGAGGGCGACGGCAAGAACGAATACCGCCTGCTGCCCTGCGGCGCGGCCATGGACAGCGTGCCCGAGGGCATGTCGGATTCCGACAAGCGGCGGCTGAGCGAGGCCTGGAGCGAGACGCTGGAGCTGATGACGGCGGAGGGCGTGACTGCGCTTAAAAAGTGACGCGAGGGGAAGGCCCGGAGTAGACTCATCCCGGACTGATGGGCATGAGCCACCGCGCACCCGGCGCACGTGCGTAAGGGCGCGGCTGATGCCCGCAGGTCATGGCTGTTCAGATAGCCGAGCCGGGGGCAGACTACCTCCCGGCTGACGGGCATGAGCCGCCGCGCACCAGGCGCGTGTGCGAAGGGGCGCGGCTGATGCCCGCAGGTCATGGCGTTTCAGATAGCCCAAGCTCGGGAGGATGACTCCTCCCGGCTGACGGGCAGGAGATGCCGCACACCCGGCGCGTGTGCGAAGGGGAGCGGCTGAGGCCTGCAGGTCATGGCATTTCAGATAGTCCAAGCTCGGGAGGATGACTCCTCCCGGGCTTCGTTGTGATTTGGCGCCCGCGATGGGCGGGGCAGCTGTGCCCTGAGCGGCGGGCAGGTGCGCGCGCGTGACGGCCCGCCGCGCGCGGGGGCGGAAGGGAGTATGGCGGATGATAAGTGACGAGTTCCTTGAAAAGTACCGCGTGCTGGAGGACCTGCTCGGCGAGCGCTATGCGGGCAAGCCGCGCAAGCATTCCAGCGTGATAATGGAGTTTGCCTCGAGCCGCGAGGGCGAGATGTTCCGCGACCGGCTGGACCTGTGCCGGGAGATACGCAACATACTCACGCACAACGCCGCGCTGGAGGGCGAACCGGTGGTCGCGCCCGCGCGCGCGACGCTTGCCATGCTGGACGAGATAATCGAGTACGTGCGCCGTCCGCCGCTGGCCCTCTGCTGGGCGGTGAGCGCCGACAAGCTGCTGATGACACGGCCGGACGAGCCCGCCCTGCAGCTCATGCGCGCGATGGAGAGCCGGGGCTTTTCGCATGTGCCGGTCATGGAGCGCGGACGGATAACCGGCGTGTTCAGCATGAGCACGGTGTTCTCCTACACCTGCCGCGAGCGGGGCGCGCACGTGGACGAGCGCACGCTGGTGGGCGATATGGCGCGCTTCCTGCCGCTGGAGCGCCATTCCAGCGAGCGCTTCGAGTTCATGCCCGAGGACGTGAGCATAGTCGACGCGGTGGCCGCGTTTACGCCCGGCCGGGAGCGCTTAAAGCGCCTGGCGGCGATATTCATCACCCGCACGGGCGCGCAGGACGAGCCGCTTATCGGCATGATAACGCCCTGGGACATACTGGGCCGCGCCCGCAGCCAGCTGTGATATGAGGGAGGGCAGACAAGTGGCGCAGTAGCGAAGCGGGAACGGCGCGGGTTGGTGTGCGTGTGGGACGCGGTTGGGGAGTGTGAGGGGCGCGGTGGGCGAGCGCGGATTGGCGTGCCGATGCTGCATGAGCGCAGGCGGAGCATGTTGCCATGAGCAGACGCAGCCATGCGCATTGGACGTACATCGTGCGTCAGGATGGCCCTGCGGGAAAGCGCTTGGCGACGCCTGCGTGGGCGCGATGCCGCTGCATGGGCGCGCGCGGCGGCATGTTGCCATGAGCGGATGTAGCCATGCGCGGTGGACGTGCATCGTGCGTCAGAACGGCCCTGCGGGAAAGCGCCTGGCGACGCCCGCGCGGGCGCTATGCCGCTACATGGGCGCGGGCGGAAGGATGCTGCCCTGCATTGACGCAGCGCATCATGCTCAGCCAGCGCACGCCGCATATCATATCAGCCATACGCCAGCCGCCCACCCACTCTCGCGCGTCTGCGCCGTCTGGTCGTCCGCACACCACCATGCGCAGCGCCCATCAGAATGCTATGCACTCAATCTGTCGTGAATCGGGGAGGCCGGGCCCGCAGCAATGCCTTTGGAGCGGAGCACGCTCCAGCGCCCGCAGGCACGGCGCACCTTAGAAGCAAAGCGCTCCCCCGCATTACTCCATGCGGGAGAGCGCTCATGTGTGCGCGGGGTATTACTTGAGGAACAGCTCGATGACCGGCACGATCACGTTGGGCTTTACCGGCGGCAGCTCCAGTATCAGCTGGTCGGGATTGGCGATGGCCTCGGCGGAGAAGTGGTCCACCTTGCCCTCGGTGAACTTCACCTCGCTGCCGTCGTGCAGGAACTGGGCGTAGTCCACCTTGCCCGCCAGGCCGTTCAGCGCGATGTGCGCGAACGGATACGCGAACAGGTGCAGGTACAGGCGCTTGCCGTCCACGGACTGGGTGTAGCGGCAGTCGGCGGGCGCGACGAACTCGGGCTCGGCCATGGTGCAGTTGTATATGGCGCGGGAGTTGCCGTGCATCCAGTCGGCGTAGACCTTGAGGGCGTCCTGAGCGCGGTAGTCGAACTCGCCGCGCGAGGTGGGGCCCACGTTCATCAGCAGGTTGCCGCCCAGGGCGACGGTGTTGACCAGCATGCGGATGAGCATCTCGGGGCTCTTCCAGGTCTGCTCGTCGCGGTAGTAGCCCCAGGAGCCGGAGAAGGTCTGGCAGGCCTCCCAGGTGACCAGCTCGCCGGTCTCCTTATGGCGCACCCAGCTGGTGGGTTGGAACTGCTCGGGGGTCCACAGGTCCTGCTCGAGCTCGGTGCGGTTGTCGATTATGATGTCGGGCTGCAGCCTGCGCGCGGTGGCGATGAGCTCCTCGGCCTCCCAATCGTCCTTGCCCTTGCCCTTCATCCAGGCCTTGTCGCCGGTGCCGTTGTTCTTGGAATAGGAGAAGTCGAACCACAGTATGTCTATCTTGCCGTAGTTGGTGAGCAGCTCGGTCACCTGATTGCGCATGTACTCGGCGTACTTGTGCATGTCGCGGTCCTTGCTCTGCTCGTAGGCGTCGGGATCCTCGCGGCGCGGGTGCAGCATGTCGATGGGGAAGTCCGGGTGATGCCAGTCTATCAGCGAATAGTAGAAGCCCACGTGCAGGCCCTCGGCGCGGAAGGCGTCCACGTATTCGCGCACCAGGTCGCGGCCCGCGGGGGTGTTGGTGCATTTGTAGTCGGTGTACTGGCTGTCGAACATGCAGAAGCCCTCGTGGTGCTTGGTGGTGAGCACCGCGTACTTCATGCCGGCCGCCTTGGCCTGGCGCGCCCACTCGCGGGCGTCGAACAGGTCGGGATCGAAGTACTTGAAGTACTTGTCATACTTCTCCTCGGGTATCATCTCGCGGGTCTTTATCCACTCGTGGCGGGCGGGCATGGAGTACAGGCCCCAATGGATGAACATGCCGAAGCGATCGCGGGTGAACCACGCGGTATCGCCCGGAGTCTTGCGCGTTACGTAGCTGGACATGGCGAACCTCCTCGTATCCAATGTTAATTGATGGTAAATGCAGAGTGAAACCTATTGAAGGCGTCCTTGATAAGATTATACTGTAAATAGCGCGCTACGGGAATGTACGCGCGCGCCAAAATATGGACTTTGAGGAATGAGGGGCGAACCCATGCAAATAGAACACTGTTCGGATGCAGAGGAACGCTTTATGAGCATGCGTCTGCGCATATTTGACAGCGGCTATGCGCGGCTGGACAGCAGCTGGTCCATGCGCGACGTCTGCTCGCCCTATACGCGGCTGTACTTTGCGTTTGACGGCGAGGGCTGGATACGCACCCAGGCCGGCGAGCGCGCGCTCAGGGCGGGCTGCATGTACCTGATACCCAGCGGGCTGAAGTTCGACTACTGGTGCGACAGGCGGCTCGAAAAGCTGTACCTGCACGTGATACTGGAGCTGCCGGACGGGTTTGACCTGTTGGGCGGCTTTGCCGACGGGCTGGAGCTGCCGCTGCCCGAGCGCTTGGGCGGGGAGCTGCGCCGGGCCTACCGCGGCGGGAGCATGGCTGCGGCGCTCAGGATAAAGAGCGGCGCGCTGGAGGCGCTGGCGGCGTTCATGGACGCATACGGCGAGCGGCTGCGACCCATAAGCAGCTATTCGCCGCTCACGCACGCCGCCTTCCGCGTGATAAAGCGGGAGCTGAGCTCGCACCTCACGCTCAAGGACATCGCCGGCACGCTGGGCATCAACCCCAGCACGCTGGGCAAGCGCTTCCGCGCGGACACGGGCCAGTCGGTGAGCGACTATATGGACAGCCTGCTCATGCAGCGGCTGCAGCGGGAGCTGCTCTCGGGCGAGGCGACCCTGGCCGAGATAGCGGACGAGCTGGGCTTCTGCGACCAGTTCTACATGTCGCGCTACTTCAAAAAGCGACAGGGCGAAACGCCCAGCGCCTACCGCCGCAGGCTGGGCGGCGCGGTGTAGCGCGAGGATTAATACGCCCTGCCACTTAAATTTACGCAAATGGCTTTGACAGACGGGGTAAAATAGTGATAAGATAAAGTGTCAATGTAAAATACCTTTGGCGGAGGGATACGCATGTCAGGGCACAATAAATGGTCCACTATCAAGAACAAGAAAGCCAAGACCGACGCCCAGAAGGGCAAGATATTTACCAAGATCGGCCGCGAGATACTTATCGCCGTGCGCGAGGGCGGCGGCGCTGATCCGTCGACCAACGGCAAGCTGCGCGACGTTATCGCCAAGGCCAAGGCCAACAACATGCCTAACGACAACATCAACCGCTCCATACAGAAGGCTGCGGGCGAGGGCAATGCCGCTAACTACAAGGAGCTGACCTACGAGGGCTATGCTCCGGGCGGAGTGGCGGTCATACTCTCCGTTGTTACCGATAACCTCAACCGCACCGCGTCCGAGGTGCGTCACCTGTTCGACAAGCACGGCGGCCAGCTGGGCGCCAACGGCTGCGTGAGCTGGATGTTCGACTTCAAGGGCGTTATAGAGCTGGAGATACCGGCCGGCAAGGATGAGGACGACATCATGATGATGGCGCTGGACGCGGGCGCGGAGGACGTGACCGTGGACGAGGGCGTCGCCACCGTTTACACCGATCCGGGCGAGTTCTCCCAGGTACGCGAGGCGCTGGAGACGGCGGGCCTCACCTTCCTCTCGGCCGACCGCACCATGCTGCCCAAGAACACCGTTGAGATAACCGACCCCGAGATGGTCGAAAAGGTGCGCAAGCTGCTGGACGTGATGGAGGACGACGACGACGTTCAGGAGGTCTACCACAACGCGATACTGCCCGAGGAAGAGGAAGAGGACGACTGACCTCTCCGCGCGGCAGCGCGACAGAGTCGCTTTAACACGCCGTGCGCGCCCTGCGCACGGCGTATTTTGATGCAGGCAGGGAGAGTGTTTTGCGGACAATGGCAGTGCGGGGCTGCGCTTTGCGCCCTGCGCATTCATGGCTGAGGACGGGTATCGGATCGTTTGCGGCTGAACGCGGTGAACATACAGTTGACATAATTTGGAAGAAAGCGTATAATATTAACAATATATGCTGCGAGAGGAGAGTCGTCAATGAAGAAACTGCTGAGCACGCTGCTGGCCATAGCGCTGCTGGCCTGCGGCACGTCGGCCCTGGCTGAGGGGGTCAACACCGACGCCACGGACAAGATCATGACCCTGATATCCGAACTGGAGGGCGCTGAGGAGCAGCTGGACGCGCTTATCGCGCTGCGCGAGCGCATAGACGCCATCGTACTCGAGCTTTCGGGCGGCAGCTTCGTGGATCTCGAGCGCAACGCGCGCGGCGACGCGGTCTCGGCGCTGCAGGAGCGCCTGGCGGAGCTGGGCTACTATACCGCGAAGATAAACGGCAAGTACGACAACGAGACCACCAAGGCCGTAAAGCAGTTTGAAAAGAAGAATGGTCTGGACAACGACGGCAAGGCGTCCGCGTTTGACCAGGCGCTCATGTTCTCGGACGGCGCCATAGCCCGCGACGGCAGCCGCGCCGTATCCGAGGTGGAGGAGGATACCACGACCAGCAAGAGCCTGTTCAACAACTCCGACGCGATAGTGAAGGGCTCCGAGAACAAGCCGGACAAGCCGGATGCGCCGGTGGACAAGCCCGACGAGGGCGACGACGCCGACTATGAGGAGCTGAGCTACGCGGACTATGCCGCCGAGCCGGATGAGTACCTGGGCCGCAGGCTGAAGGTCACGGGCGTGGTGCTGCAGGTGGTCGAGGGCGGCGCGCGCGTGGACGTGGGCGATGACGAGATAGTGTACGTGAACACGACCGACATAAGCGACGTAACGCTGGCGGTGGGCGGCACAGTGACCATTTGCGGCGAGCTGAACGGCGAGTATGCCTACCGGACGCTGCGCGGCGCGAATATCAGCCTGCCCTGCGTGTACGCGCACCTGGTGGAGCTGGCGGATTGACAATGACATTCGGCGCGCAAGGCCGCGCCAGAACGCGATGCAGAGCGCCCGGAGCCCATGAGGCTCCGGGCGCTTTTGCGTGCCAAGAGGTGGGGAGAGTATGACTGAGTCGGGGCACAGGGCCGTGGCGGAGACATGCGCGAGGGTGGGCTAAGGTGGAGGAGCACTGGGAGGTTGAACGGGCATGGAGCCATGGCGCGCGTGCGCTGCCCGCAGGCGTGCAGGTGCGTGGCGGAGACATGCGCGAGACTGGGCTAAGGTGGAGGAGAGCTGGGAGGTTGAACGGGCATGGAGCCATGGCACGCGTGCGCTACCCCGCAGGCGCGCAGGGGCGTGGCGGAAACATGCGTGGGGGGTGGGACGAGGTGGGGGATAGTGCCGTGGGCCTGAGCGTGTTGAACGCGCATGGAGCCATGGCGTGCATGTGCTGCCAGCAGGCGTGCAGGGGCGTGGCTGAGACGTGCGCGAGACTGGGACGAGGTGGGGGAGCGCCGGGGTCCTGAGCTTGTTTAGCTGGCATGGGGCCATGACATGCGTGCGCTGCCTGCGGGCGCGCAGGAGGCGGCGTCTGCCCGGGCGAGCGAGCGGGCAG
>JBJEUC010000322.1:0-2826 GCA_051883635.1 Candidatus Fimadaptatus sp. | reverse complement strand
ACTCCATGTCCTGCATATCCCGGTAGTGGTTCTCCAGGATGGAGCAGACGCTCTCAAACTGGGCAAAGGCCTCGGGGAACTTCTCGGCCATCTCGGAGATGGGCATGGGGGTCCGGACACCGGCCACCACGTCCTCGCCCTGAGCGTTGGTCAGGAACTCGCCGAACAGCTTCTTCTCGCCGGTGGCGGGGTTGCGGGTGAAGGCAACGCCGGTGCCGCAATCGTCGCCCATGTTGCCGAACGCCATCATCTGCACGTTAACAGCGGTGCCCCAGGAGTAGGGGATGTCGTTGTCGCGGCGATATACGTTGGCGCGGGGGTTGTCCCAGGAGCGGAACACGGCCTTGATGGCGCCGTCCAGCTGTTCCTTGGGATCGTCGGG
Source organism: Candidatus Fimadaptatus sp. (assembly GCA_051883635.1). Taxonomy (GTDB): domain Bacteria; phylum Bacillota; class Clostridia; order Christensenellales; family Aristaeellaceae; genus Fimadaptatus. The sequence continues at coordinate 2,444 of JBJEUC010000322.1, read as the reverse complement.
GAAATCCTTGCCGATCTTCTGCTTGTACTCGGCCTTGAACTGGCTGGCCAGCTCCTTGAGGTCGTCGGCGGTCAGCTCAACGTCCTGAGTTACGCCGCGCTCTTCCTTCATCTTGTCTATCAGCTGCTCGAAGTACTTCTTGCCGACCTCCATAACGACGTCGGAGTACATCTGGATGAAGCGGCGATAGCAGTCCCAGGCCCAGCGGGGATTGTTGGACTTCTTGGCCAGAACGTCCACAACGGCCTCGTTCAGGCCCAGGTTCAGGATGGTATCCATCATGCCAGGCATGGAAGCGCGAGCGCCCGAACGCACGGACACCAGCAGGGGGTTGTCCATGTCGCCGAACTTCTTGCCGCAGATCTCCTCCATCTTGACAAGAGCTTCGTTTATCTGCTCCATGATCTCGGGAGCGATCTGCTTTCCATCCTCATAGTAGCGGGTGCAAGCCTCGGTAGAGATCGTGAAGCCCTGCGGCACCGGCAGACCAAGGTTGGTCATCTCGGCGAGGTTGGCACCCTTGCCGCCCAGCAGCTCACGCATGTTGGCATTGCCCTCGGTAAAGAGGTACACATACTTCTTGGACATGCTATTCCTCCTTTTATCTGAGTAACCCAATGGATTAAAGGGGTTTACGCAAATTAACTCACAGGCTATTATTCGCCTGTATCCGTTAAATTATACAATGGGGAAGATTCACAGGCAAGCAAATTTCCGTTAATAGTTGCTCATTATGGTGAAAAAGCCGCCATTTGCCCTCCCGCCATGGCGGCCAGACGGGCAACGCGGCCGCCCGCCCAATACCACCCCCGCGCCCGGACCTTTGCATAAACTGCATAACCGCCTTGATGTGGCGGGGGAGCAAGCTCCCCCGCCACTACGTTTCGCCCAAGTGACTGCGTCACTTGGGCGAGTTTGCACTCGCTCACTGGTCGGGCGGCAAGCCGCCCTCCCGGCCGTTCGCTCGCGATAGGAAGCAATTTCTTCTCCGGGGGCAAGCTCCCCTCCGAAGAAATTGCCGCGAACCCGGCGTACACGCCGCCGGGTTCGATTGAAGCGCGAGAGGGCCTGCGGGCCCTCTCGCGCTCTCCCGGGGAAACGATATTCCGAGCCCCTCCCGGCAGGAGGGGCTTTTGCTTTGCCCGGTGGATGATGGTAAAGGCGGCTCCCGCTTCGGCGGAGCTACCGCGCATCAGGCGCGGATGCCGCCGGATATGAGCAAGCGCAGGACGGCGCGCGGGCCCTCTCGCGTTCTCCCAGGGAAACGACACTCTGAACCCTTCCCGGCAAGATGGGCTTTTGCTTTGCCCGGTGGATGGTGGTGTAGGCAGCTCCCGCTTCGGCGGAGATTCCGCGCATCAGGCGCGGGTGCCGCCGGATATGAGCAAGCGCATGACGGCGCGCGGGCTCACTCCCACGCTCTCCCGGGGAAACGACACTCTGAGTCCCTCCCGGCAGGAGGGGCTTTTGCTTTGCCAGCGTGCGATGGTGAAGGCAGCTCCCGCTTCGGCGGAGCTGCCGCGCATCAGGCGCGGATGCCGCCGGAGAGATAAGCGCAGGACGGCCTGCGGGCTCACTCCCGCTCCCCTGTGCCCTTTCGGCCGCCACGGCCCCGTCTGCATACAAAGCGGCCGCCGCTCCTGCGAAAGCGACGGCCGGTCACATCAGGTATTCGAATTGTTGAGCGCGTTCATCTGCTGGCGCTGCTTGCGCAGCTGCTGGCAAGCGGGGCAATAGCCGAACAGCTCCAGGTTGTGCGAGGTTATCTCGTAGCCGGTCTCCTCCACTATCGACTGCTCCAGCTGATTTACGGGGCATATCGGGAGCTGAATGCTCTTTTTGCACTCCATGCATATCAGGTAGTGATGATGCACGGCCTGCACCGCTTCGTAGCGCGCGGTGCCGTCCGGATACATTATGCGCTGTACGGATTCCTGGGCCATGAGCTGTTCGAGGTTGCGATATACGGTCGTGAGGGCCATGGTCGGGCAGGCCTGACGGGCGCTCTTGAGCAGCTGTTCCGCACTCATGGGCGCGTTGGCGCTTACAAGCAGGCCCCACAGTATGCGCTTTTGACGCGTTTGGCGTTGTGCCGGTGCAGGAGTATTGTTCACGGTGGACACTTCCTTTGGTACAAAGTGAGTTTGTATTACTTATTGCAAATCAGTCCGGGCCCTGCGCCCAACGGCGCGGCCCGGGGTATGCCTCTATTATGCACGCCGAATATTAAATTATCAACGCAAGCCCGATAGTTCTACAATGAATTAACGCCCGTGGCAAAAATGCAAATATTTTGGTGCTTCACCGTGGCATTAAGCCTCTTTGCCTCAATCCGCGCTTAACCTTCCTTCCCCATAGGAAAAGCGTCCGTGCCGGGCCCCGTCCGGGCCGCGAGACCCGCCCTCGGCTGTGCGCCATTATTATACCCTATTGCAAGCGCACTT
>JBJEUC010000321.1:0-2828 GCA_051883635.1 Candidatus Fimadaptatus sp. | reverse complement strand
GACCATGTGGCCGAGACCACCGTGTCGGTAGTCGCGCTGCCCAACGACGACATGAAGGGCCGCATAATCGGCCGCGAGGGCCGCAACATACGCACGCTGGAGACGGCTACGGGCGTGGACCTGATAATCGACGACACTCCCGAGGCGGTCATCATATCCGGCTTTGACTCGGTGCGCCGCGAGGTGGCCCGCATAGCGCTGGAAAAGCTGATAATGGACGGCCGCATACACCCGGCCCGCATCGAGGAAATGGTCGAAAAGGCCCGCAAGGAGGTCGACAACAGCATACGCGAGGCCGGCGAGCAGGCCGTGTTCGAGACCAACCTGCACGGCATACATCACGAGCTGGTCAAGCTCCTGGGCCGCATGCGCTACCGCACCAGCTATGGCCAGAACGTGCTCAAGCACTCGATAGAGGTGAGCCATCTGGCCGGAGTGATGGCCTCCGAGCTGGGCGCCGACGTACAGCTGGCCAAGCGCGCGGGCCTGCTGCACGACATAGGCAAGGCCGTGGACCACGAGATAGAGGGCACGCACGTGACCATCGGCGCGGACCTGGCCAAGAAGTACCACGAATCGCCCGCGGTGGTGCACTGCATAATGGCGCATCACAACGACGTGGAGCCCGAGAGCGTGGAGGCCGTGCTGGTGCAGGCCGCCGACGCGATATCCGCCGCCCGTCCGGGCGCGCGCCGCGAGTCGCTGGAGAACTACATCAAGCGCCTCGAAAAGCTGGAGGAGATAGCCAACTCCTTCGACGGCGTCGAAAAGACCTACGCCATACAGTCGGGCCGCGAGGTGCGCATAATCGTAAAGCCCGAGGACGTGGACGATGCGGGCACGCTGATGCTGGCGCGCGACATAGTAAAGCGCATAGAGCGCGAGATGGAGTATCCGGGCCAGATAAAGGTGAACGTGATCCGCGAGACGCGCGCGGTCGATTTTGCAAAGTAGCATACACGCAGGAGCCGCCCGATGCCGTGTCATTGGACGGCTCTTTTATGGAGGGATTTTAGGTATGGAAGAGTTCAGAGATCTGCCCATCAACGAGCTGCTGCGCGCTGAGGGCTTTGACTGCGACTGCGGCAAGCATCACAGCGCCCGGCTCAGGAAGGTCATTATCGGCCAGGGCGCGCTGTTTCAGGTGGGCAGCGTGCTGGGTGAGCTGGGCATAAAGCACCCCATGATAGTGGCCGACCAGAATACCTGGCGCGTGGCCGGAAGACAGGTGCATGACCTGCTGCGCGGCGCGGGCATGGAGTGCGCGGTCTACGTATTCCCGCAGGCGCACGTGGAGCCGGACGAGTTCAGCGTGGGCCAGGTGATAATGAACTTCGACGTGAATACCGACTGCATGCTGGCCGTGGGCTCGGGCACGATAAACGACATATGCAAGATAGTATCCAAGGCCACGGGCCTCAAGCAGGTGGTGGTGGCCACCGCGCCCTCCATGGACGGCTATGCCTCCAACTCCTCGTCCATGATATCGGCGGGCGTCAAGACCACGATATATTCGGTATGCCCCGACGCGATAGTGGCCGATGTGGACGTGCTGCGCCAGGCCCCGCTCAAGATGCTGCAGGCCGGCCTGGGCGACATGCTGGCCAAGTACATATCGGTCTGCGAATGGCGCATATCGAACATAATAAACGGCGAATACTACTGCGAGGAGGTGGCCGGGCTGATGCGCCGCTGCGTGCGCCGCATAGTGGACGCCGCGCCGCAGCTCACCCAGCGCTCGCCCCAGGCCGTGATGCAGGTGGTGGAGGGCCTGATAATCTCCGGCATAGCGATGAGCTACGCCGAGGTATCCCGCCCGGCCAGCGGACTGGAGCACTACTTCTCGCACATATGGGAGATGCACGCGCTAATGGGCCGCTGCCCCGGCGACCTTCACGGCATACAGGTAGGCGTGGGCACGGTGCTTACGCTGCGCCTGTTCAAGTGGCTGCGCAATGAGACCCCCGACCGCGAGCGCGCGCTCCGGAACGCCGCCGCATTTGACATGGCGGCCTGGGAAAAGGAGATGCGCGATTCCTTCGGCCCCACGGCGGAGACCGTGATAGACATAGAGCGCAAGGTCGGCAAGCACGACCCGGTGAAGCATGCGGCCCGGCTGGAGCGCATAATCGACCGCTGGGACGACATAACCCGCGCCATGGACGAGGAGCTGCCCGACCTGGACGCGATAGTGAACCTGATGAAGCGCCTGCAGGAGCCCACGCTGCCCCGCACGCTGGGCCTGAGCGACGGCGAGGTGGTGTCGGCGCTGCGCTGCTCCCAGGAGATACGCGACAAGTACATACTCAGCAGGCTGCTGTGGGACCTGGGCCTGCTGGACGAATACGCCGAAAGGCTGCGCCAGAGCCTGACTGCCGAATGACGGACAGCGCCGCATACGCATACTGCGCGTGTGCGGCGCTTGCGCATAGGGCGCGCCTTGGGGGAGGTGAGCATACATGGGCATAAGCGGGCTAAGCTGCATATTTCCCGTGCCCGACATCGAGCGGACGGCGGAGTTCTACGTGGGACGCATGGGCTTTCGCGCGGTCAGGTACCTCGACTGCGCCGAGCCGCACATCTGCCTGTACCGGGGCGGCGCGGAGATACTCCTGCTGCGCGCCGGGCGGGAGGTGCTGCCCAACCGGGAGCTGTACGGCTACGGCTACGACGCCTATCTCTACACGGACGACCAGGAGGCGCTCGAGCGGGAGATGCAGGCGGCGGGCGTCAGGATAGTCAGGGCGCTGAATACGACGGACTACGGCAACCGGGAATTCGTGGCCGAAGATGCGGACGGGCGCTGGCTGGCGTTCGGCCGCAAGCAG
>JBJEUC010000320.1:0-2834 GCA_051883635.1 Candidatus Fimadaptatus sp. | reverse complement strand
CAGCGACAGCAGGTGCGCGGTGTGCCGGTGGTCGGGCATGGCCTCGTCGAAGTCCTCGTGCCACTCCAGCAGCTGGCCGTACCTGCCCGTGCGGTAGGGCGGGAGCCTGGCCATCAGGCCCTCCAGCGACGCGGTGAAGCCGTCCTCGCGGCCCAGCAGCGCGGCGGCATCGCGCACAATGCCGAACAGCGTGCGCGTGACCGTCGTGTCATACGTGCAGCCCGTCGCCAGCGTATGCGCCCCGTCCCCGGACAGGAACGCGTTCTCCGGCGAGTACGAGGGGCACGTGACCAGCTCGCCGGTCGCGGGGTCCTCCATCAGCACATCGCGGAGGAAGCGCGCGCACTGGTACAGCACGTCGTAGTACTCCGCAAGGAACTCCCGGTCGTTGGTGTAGAGGTAGAGCTCCCAGATATGGGTGGCCACCCAGCCCCCGCAGGTCAGCGCGAAGCCCCAGTTGACGTCCCAGCCGGGCGCCGCCCAGCCGAAGGCGTTGGACACGGTGTGGGCGCACCAGCCCTCCGCGCCGTAGAGCTCCCGGGCCATTACACTGCCGTTGGGCGCGAGCGAGTCCTTTATCCAGCGCAGCAGGGGCAGCGTGCAGTCGCCAAGGCCGGTGTTCTCCGCCGGGTAGTAGTTCATCTGGGTATTGATGTCCAGGTGCATGTCGTCGGTCCACATCATGCGGCAGGCCCGGTCGTCGTTCCACACGCCCTGCAGCGCGGCAGGCAGCTGGGAATCCGGGCGGCTGGAGTTCATGAGCAGATAGCGGCCGTACTGGAAGAACAGCGCCACCAGCCCATCGTCCCCGCCCCGCGCCTGCGCAAAGGCGCGTATGCGCTCGTCCGTGGGCAGGTCGGCGCGGGCGTCGGGCAGCGTGAGCGTGCATGCGTTCATGCGGCCGGAATGCTCGGCGACGTGCGCCGCACGCAGCGCTTCGTAGCCCTTCGCGCGCGCGCCCTCCATGCGCGCGCGGCAGACCGCGTCGACGTCCTCCTCGAACATGTCGGTGGCGGCCGTGAGGAACACGTCAAGGTAAGTCGCGCCGGATATTATCAGGCCGCGGCGGTTCCACTCGACCCGGCCGTCGGTGTCGTAGGTGAGGAGCATCTCGTAGGACACGCCCGTCAGCCCGTCGCTGTGTATGTTCTCCAGCGCCCGGCCCACGGTGCGCAGCGCGGAAAGGCCCTCGTCCCACTCGGTGCGCGAGGGCTGGCTCCAGCCCTCCAGCCAGAGGCAGAGCGCCGGGGCGACGCCCTCGGCGGTGAGCTTCACAGCCATGACCTTGTCCGGGCTGGAGATGAAGCTCTCCCGCCGGACAGTGCCGCTCTCCAGCTTAAGCACGTCGCGCGCCAGCCCGCTCTCCAGCTCCAGCTCGCGCAGCGCGCTCAGCGGCTCGGCCTCCGCCGCTACGGTGAGCCGGCCCATGGGCACCTGGGTGCCGTAGTTGCCCTTTACGCCCGTGCTCTCCTCAAGCAGCGCCTCCGCCCGGGCGTATTCGCCCTCTAGCAGCAGCTTGCGCGCCTGCTGCATGGCCTCCTTCGCGCCCGCGCGCAGCGGCAGCGGCTGGTTCGCGCCCGACCAGCAGGTGTTCTCCGAAAGGTCATACCTGCCGCCCGCGCCGCCGTAGCACATAGCGCCCATATACCCGTTTCCCAGGGGCAGCGCCTGGGTCCATTCCCGCGCTTCCCCGCGATACCACAGTTTCATAAAAGTACTCCTTTTCGCACAGACGATTTCTCATTTTACGGGCCCCGTCGCCCGCCCGATTAATATACCACCGCGTATCGGGAAAGTCAATCGGAGCATTTTGCGCCCGGGCGCAAAATATTCGACAAATTTTGTATTTATACTTGACAGCACTGTGGCGGCATGGTAAACTATTCGCATTCAAACGCGATGACCGGGAAGAAGTAAGGCACCTCGGAAGCCTTCAGAGAGCGGCCGGACGCTGCAAGGCCGCGGCAAGGAGGCGCCCGAATACATCCCGAAGCGGGGCATTTTGGCCCGCGTCAGCGGCGCACCGAACGGGCGACCCAGTAGGCTGCGACGTAATTCGCACGTTAGCGCGAAGGGCTATGCGCATGCATAAGTATGCGCGCAGCCGCCAAGGGCGCTTTTGCGAGAAAGCGCTGAACAGAGGTGGTACCACGGGTGAGCGATGCGCCCGTCCTCTTGGCTTGAGCCGCAGAGGACGGGCTTTTTGCGTGTCCTCGCAAAACAAAAGGAGGAATATCCCATGGCAATCAAGATCGCAATGCTGGTAGTGTTCTTTGGCGTAATGCTGGGGGTGGGCGTCTACTGCCGCCGCCATGCCTCGAACGTGAACGGCTTTGTGCTGGGCGGCCGCGCCGTCGGCCCCTGGCTCACCGCGTTCGCGTACGGCACTTCCTATTTCTCCGCAGTCATATTCGTGGGCTACGCCGGTCAGTTCGGCTGGCGCTTCGGCATAGCCTCCACCTGGATAGGCCTGGGCAACGCGATAATCGGCTCGCTGCTGGCCTGGTGCGTGCTGGGCCGCCGCACGCGCCTGATGACGCAGCAGCTGGACAGCGCCACCATGCCCGAGTTCTTCGGCAAGCGCTACGGCAGCAAGGCGCTCAAGATAGGCGCTTCGGCGATAATCTTCGTATTCCTCATCCCCTACACCGCCTCGCTCTACAACGGCCTTTCGCGCCTGTTTGCGATGGCGTTCAACATCGACTACACTGTGTGCATAGTGCTGATGGCCGTGCTGACGGGCATATACGTCGTGGCCGGCGGCTACATGGCCACCGCGATAAACGACTTCATACAGGGCCTGATAATGCTGGGCGGCATAGTGGCGGTCATCG
>JBJEUC010000319.1:0-2836 GCA_051883635.1 Candidatus Fimadaptatus sp. | reverse complement strand
GACATGATACCGGTGTACTATGACCTCACCTGGAACGGCGGCTATTACTATTCGGACATGACCGAGGATGGCATAACGGTGGTCGTGGACTGCTGCGTCGAGAACACCGACGAGGTGTCCGAAAACATCGATGAATTCCGGCCCGCCTTCGCCGCGATGGCGAGCGGGAGCGAGATAGCGGACTATCAGGAGAGCGAGAATCAGACCCTCACCGAGAAGTTCACCTATCCGGTATATGACGTTTCGTTCACTACGGGCGAAAACGAGGATACCCGCGCGTGCAGGATGATAATCTTCTCGACGGACACCCACACCTATGCGTATGGCTTCCAGGTGAGCGCGGACTACGCCGAGGATGCGGAAGCGGACTACCTCAGCGCGATAGAGGCCCTGGAGTTCGTGAGCGATTCGTATGAGCCGACCGTCGGCAGCTATCTGGTGTCCGCCGCTCCGTATGAGGACATGATGCCGCTGGACTACGACTTTACCTGGAACGGCGGCTATTACTATTCAGACATGACCGAGGACGGCATCACGGTCATCGTGAGCTGCTGCGCCGAGAACGCTGCGGACGTGTACATGACCAGCGAGGAGAACCGCGCTGAGTTCGCCGCGCTGGTGAGCGGAAGCGAGATAGCGGACTATCAGGACGCCGAGAATCAGAGCCTGACCGAGAAGTTCACCTATCCGGCATACGACGTCTCGTTCACGACGGGCGCTAACGAGGATACCCGCGTGTGGAAGATGGTGCTCTTCCAGACGGATACCCACACCTATGCGTACGCGTTCCAGATGGCCGCGGACTATGCCGAGGAAATGGAAGCGGACTACCTGAGTGCGGTGGAGTCCCTGGAGCTCGTGAGCGATTGATGCCGATGCTGCCTGCGGGCGGGGCGCGCATCTGCCCCCGCCCAAAGACCTAACCGTTGGTTAATGTTAATTTCCTGCGATCCACCGTACAATGTCTGTACGGTGGACTTTTGTTTCCGGAGGAGGGAATACAGTGGAGCGAACGCATATCGGCGGCCATAGGATACTGACGATTCTTCTCATTCTTATCATGTGCCTTTCCGCCTGCGCTGTCGGCAACGGCTCCGAGGGCCTGGACGCTGCGGATGCCCGGGCCATCGACGATATGACGGCCGGGGAGCTCATCTCCCTCATGCCGGACTTCCTTAGGCTGCGGGACAAGGAGTATGAGGACATGCCGCTTCTGGAAACGCAGGAGGAGCTGTCCGAATACGCGCTGTGGAACTTCTTCTGCGGCAGGGTGGAATTCGATTGCCGGCTGCCCAGGGAGCTGTCATACGGCCTGAGCACGAGCGCACTGGAGCAGGCGTGCGACGACGCGATGGCCTACTACCTGTTCAGCTCATACAAGTTCTGGGACCTGTTCACGGAGGACGACGGCGACCCGGACAGCGTGCATGCCAGGGTCAAGCTCGCCTACGACGTGCCGGAGCACGACCTGGAGGCCAGGCGGGCAGCGTACCGCTACGTTGTGGAGAACCCCGTTCCCGAGGGCGGCTTTGCGGACTATGATGAGGAGATGGAGTACGCGCGCCGGATACACGACTATGTGGCGTGCAAGGTGACATACGACCCTCTGGGCTATGAGCTGGAGATACCGCTTACCCAGACCCGGTACGATGTGCTGCAGGAAGCGTACAACGTGCTGGGCAAGGAGCAGGAGACTGCCATCTGCGCCGCGTATGCGCGGGCGTTCGGGCTGGTCTGCCAGTATGCCGGCATCAACTGCGCCTGGGTGTGGGGCAACGAAACGGAGAACAGCAGCCACGCATGGAACATCATCTACCCCTGCGACGGCAGCGAGCCCGTGCTGGTCGATGTGACCTGGGACGATGGGCAGAGCCTGGATGAGGTCGGCCAGACCGACGTGGAGCAATACTACTTCTACATACCGCTTTCCTCCGAATATGAACACGAGCCGGATGCGGTCATGGAGCACTTCATCGAGTACGTAAACGAAGGAGCGCGTGCCCGAAAGGCTGCCGAGTAAGGGCCCGGGACGCAGCCTCCGGAAAAGCGCCATCCGGAGGGGCTGCCGTGGAACAAGCGGCAGTATCTGGCAGTCAAAACATTGGAACGTCCACGGCGCGCGGAAGCATATTTCATTTGCCTGAGAGGAGAAGTAATATGAAAAGCTGGAAAAAAGCATTGTCCCTTGCAATCGCATTTATGCTGTGCATTGGCTCGACGGCCTACGCCGCCACCGGTTCCATCATGGATAACATAAAGAACAGGACGGCGGGCGGCAATGAGACGGACGAGCTCCCCGACATCTCCGCGTATGTCGGCAGCTGGAAGACGGCGGACGAGCCGTACTATCTTGTCATAAGCGATGCCGGTGAATGGTGCGCCATTGACCTATACGGCGAGGAGACCGGCCCCGGCTTTATCGTGGCGGGGGAGGAGGGCATTGCTCTCTATACGGAATATGGCTATGAGCGGACTTCCCTTCGGCCGACCGGGGACGGCAATCTGGTCGACTCGGACGGCAACGCGCTTGCGCCCGTAGAGGACATAGTGCTCCTGCCGACGCCGGAGGACGAACTTACCCAGACCGCATACTTCCCGGACGACTTCCAGGACGTTTCCATCAGCTATCCCATACAGATGAGTGCGGGCCCGCATCCGAGTGTCAACAACGCGGTATCCCTCAATGCGGTCATGGAGGACGGCACGGATGACTATTATACCAATATTTTGCTCGCCTTCCAGCCCATTTCCGGATATGACTCCTACATGAAGAAGGGCGCTTCCACCGCCCAAAAGTACATGAAGACCATGCTCAATGACTTTATGGACAGCATGT
>JBJEUC010000318.1:0-2842 GCA_051883635.1 Candidatus Fimadaptatus sp. | reverse complement strand
CACCTATACCGCCATGGCCAAGAACAAGCGCAACAACCGCAAGATAGAGATAGAGCTGCGCGAGACCGAGCTGTGGTGCACGCTGGCGGCGCGCCTGGGCAGCGAGTACCCGGCCGACATGCTGCACAGGATATGGGAGTGCGCGCTGACGCTGCAGTTCCACGACATACTGCCCGGCTCCTCGATAAAGAAGGTCTACGACGATTCCGACAAGATATACGCGGGCTGCTTTGCCAAGCTCCGCGAGCTCAAGGAGGCCGCGCTCAGCACCATATCCGACCAGGCTGCGGGCGACGTGGTGGCGTTCAACTCCATGAGCGAGCGCCGCGACGACGTGCTGTGGCTGGACGCGCCCGAGGGCGTGACCGCGCTGCGCGACGCCGAGGGCCGCGAGTATCCCGTTCAGCGCACCCCGCGCGGCTGCTGCGCGGCGGTCAGGGACATACCGGCGATGGGCGCCAAGTCCTTCGAGTACGTGCGCGGCGAGGAGTGCGGCGACGCGCTGGATGTGAGCGCGCAGGGCTTCGAGACCCCCTACTTCAGGGGCACGTTCGACGCGGCGGGCCGCATAGCTTCGCTGGTGGACAAGCGCGCCGACCGCGAGGTCGCCAAGGCCCCGCTCAACCGCATAGTCTGCTACGAGAACAAGCCCCACAACTACGACGCGTGGGACATGAACATATACTACAATGAGCACAGCTGGGAGGTGGACGGCCTCAAGTCGCTCACCGTGACCGCCAACGGCCCGGTGCTGGCCATCGTGCGCGCCGAGTATGCCTACGAGCATTCCACGATAGCTCAGGACATCATCATATACCGCACGCTGCCGCGCATCGACTTCGACACCACCGTCGACTGGCAGGAGAAGCAGTACATGCTCAAGGCGCACTTCCCGGTGGACGTGTTCTACAACGCCGCCACCTACGACGTGCAGTACGGCAACGTGACCCGCGCCACCCACAAGAACACCTCCTGGGACGTGGCCCGCTTCGAGGCCTGCCACCACAAGTGGATGGACGTGAGCGAGGCCGGCTACGGCGTGTCCGTGCTCAACGACTGCAAGTACGGCTGCTCCGTGGATGAGAACTCCATGGCGCTTACGCTGCTCAAGAGCTCCACCCATCCCAACCCCGAGGCCGACCAGTGCGTGCATCACTTCACCTATTCGCTCATGCCGCACGTGGGCGACTGGCGCAAAGGCGGCACCGTACACGAGGCGTACAGCCTCAATATGCCGCTGACGGCGCACGCGGCGGGCGGCAAGGGCCAGTGCCGCACCACCGGCGACGAGTTCGCCGTGGACGCGCAGGGCGTGCTGGTGGAGACCGTCAAGCAGGAGCTGGACGGCGAGGGCACCGTGGTGCGCATGTACGAGTGCTACGGCGCGCGCACCCGCGCCGAGCTGCGCCTGGGCCATGCGCAGGGCAAGGCCTACCTGACCAACCTCATGGAGCAGGTGGAGCGCGAGCTGCCCATAGTGGACGGCCGCATCGCGCTGGAGTTCAAGCCCTACGAGATAGTGACCGTGCTGATAAAGTAAACCTTCGCTCATCGTTCGGCGCTCGCGCGGGGCAGCAGTGTCCCTGCGCGGGCGCCGCGCTTTAACGCGCATAATACGAATAATATGCGTCATAATAGCACGCAAAGCCTTGATTTATCCGAACAGACCGGCTATAATAGATACGAAACATGCGCTTTTGCGCCTTTGGGAGGTGGCACATGAACATTCGCACGAGCTTTTCCCGCTCCGCGCGCCTGCTGTCGAACACCCGCGCGCTCACCATGGCGGCCATGCTGATAGCGCTGAACGTGGCGCTGGCCAGCGTGCGCGTGCAGATAACGCCCGAGCTGCGGCTGAGCATAGGCTTTGTGACGCAGGCGGCGGCCGGAATGCTGCTGGGGCCGGTGATAGCGATGCTCACCGGCGCGGCGGGCGACCTGGTGTCGCTGCTGTGCTTTCCGTCGGGCGCGTTTTTCCCGGGCTATACGCTCACGGCGGTAGTGGGCGGGCTTCTGTACGGGCTGATGCTGTTTGGAAGGCAGCGGGTGGGCTATCTGCGCGCGCTCATGGCCAAGGGGCTGGTGAGCCTCACATGCAACATAGTGCTCAACACGCTCTGGCTTACGATGACCACGGGGCAGGGGATGCTGGCGCTGCTGCCCGCGCGGCTGATAAAGAATCTATGCCTGCTGCCGATAGAGGCGCTGCTGCTGTTCATGACGGCCAGCACGGTGCGGATGATAATGCGGCGGCTGAACTTCAGCTTCAAGGAGCGGGTGAAGAACTGAGAGGGTTGTGTACAATGAGCGACCGTGGGCGATTGGCGCGGCGGTCGCTCTTTTGTTTTGGGCGGCGGGGCGCGGCGCGTTCTTGCGCGGCGCGCTGCCGCAGGGGCAGATGGCTTTCGTGTTGCTTTGCGTTCTGTCGTTGCGTTGCGGATGCGCGGCGGCGTCCTTGCGCCGCTTATGGCTGCGGCAGCAGCCATGTGGCAGCCTCCGGCGGCCAAGGAGGATTAGGGGGATTGCGATTTCCCCCTAAATCCTCCTTGGATTCTCCTGTTACCCCTTGAAACGCCGTCGCTCCGCTATGGGGTTGGAGGCGGCGGAGCGCTGCGTTCTTACGCAGCGCTCTGCCCTGCTGCAAAGGGTGAGGGGTTGCTGCTTTGCGTTCTGTCGTTGCGTTGCGGCTTTCGCGGCGGCGTCTTTGCGCCGCTTATGGCTGCGGCAGCAGCCATGTGGCAGCCTCCGGCGGCCAAGGAGGGATAGGGGGATTGCGATTTCCCCCTAAATCCTCCTTGGATTCTCCTGTTACCCCTTGAAACGCCGCCGCTCCGCTGAGGGG
>JBJEUC010000317.1:0-2849 GCA_051883635.1 Candidatus Fimadaptatus sp. | reverse complement strand
CGTGGTGCCTATGTTCGCGCCCAAAATAACGCCGGTTGCCTGCATCAGATCCAGCAAACCGGCGTTTACAAAGCCCACGACCATTACCGTAGTCGCGGACGACGACTGTATCACCATTGTAAAGACAACGCCCACTATCAGCCCCATCAGGGGGTTGCGCGTGAGCGATTCCAGCAGCTTGCGCAGTTTGTCGCCCGCCGCCTTCTCCAGGCCCTCGCCCATCATCTTCATGCCGTACAGGAACAGCGCCAGGCCGCCCATCATCGACATAGCCATCTCAAGCGTCATAAGAAGCTCCTTTTCGCGCGCGGCACGACCCCGTGCCTCTTGCCCTGCGCGACTATTTCTTTCATTCCGCTAACACAACTTATTGTATTAGACCGTGCACCCGCTGTCAACCGCGGGCGCGAAAATCATCGATTGTTTACACCCGGTGCATATGTTATAATATTTGCGCCATCATATGGCGCATTTGCACGCCCTGAGGGGGCGATGGCAAGGCAGACCGCCGTCGCAGCAGCCCGGGATCTGAGAGGAGAGGACAGAACATGCTGATAAGGTTGATTCAGGAAAAGGATTACGAAGAAGTGTCGGCTCTTGTTGTAAAAACGCTGCGGGAGGTCAACATTCGGGATTATCCGGAGGAATACATAGAGAACGATGTACGGGCATTGCAGCCCGCAAACATCAAGGAGCGCGCGGCCTGGACACACTTCTATGTTGTCTGTGACGGAGAAAGGATAGTGGGCTGTGGCGCCATCGGGCCGTATTGGGGCAGGACCGATGAGAGCAGCCTGTTCACAATATTTATATTGCCGGAATATCACGGGCGGGGCATTGGAAGAAGCATAATCGAAACGCTTGAAAGAGACGAGTATTTCCTGCGCGCGAAGCGGATAGAAATACCGGCGTCCATTACTGCGACTCCGTTTTATATAAAGATGGGATACAGCTACAAAAACGGTGTGCATGAGCCCGATGAAGAGGGCCTGTTGCGGCTGGAGAAATTCCGGTAAGTCCCGGTTCCCTCAATAAAAAAGGCGTGACCGCAATGTGTCACGCCTTTGCGCATTCCCGCCGCAGCAGTCCGCGCCCGCGTCACGAAAACATGTTCTCCAGCTCCTCAAACTTTTCGTGGGTTATGAGCGCGTCCTGTTCTATGCCCTTGAGCTGGATTATGTACGTCCAGCGGCCGTAGGGCGTTATGTTGTCTATGTGGTTGAGGTTCACTATGTAGGACTTGTGGCAGCGGAAGAACACCTCCGGGTCGAGCCGCGCCTCCATGTCGGAGAGCGTGTCGCCGGTCACGTAGCGCCCGCCATCGCGCGTGTATATCACCGTGGCGCGCTGCTCGCGCTGCACCAGCAGTATGTCGTCGGCATTCAGGAAGCTCACGCCCTCGCGGTGCCTGAGCATTATGCGCCCGGGCTTGACCCGCGGCGCATGAGCCGCCACGCCCGCGCCGCCCGGGCTGCGCCCCTGGCAGAGCCGCTCGCGCACGCGCCCGAGCGTCTTTTGCACCCGCTCCACCTTGAAGGGCTTGAGCAGGTAGTCAAACGCATATACCGAGAACGCGTCGCCCATGTACTCCTCGTGCGCGGTGGCGAATATCAGCACGGTCATGGGATTGGTGTCCTGTATCTGCCGCGCGCACTCTATGCCGGACAGCCCCGGCATCTCCACGTCCAGCACGCAGACCTCGGGCCGTATCGAATCGAATGCCTCCAGCAGCGCGCTGCCGCTGTCGAACTCGCCCACCAGCTCATAGCCCTCCTGGCGCTCGATTATCTTGCGCATGACCAGGCGCATGCCCGCGTCGTCGTCGGCTATGGCTATTCTCGTCATGTTCTCACCCAACCGTGGCGCCCTCCCCGCTTGTTGATTATCTCGGAAAACACCACCGCGCGGCGCATGGCGTCCGCGTCCAGCTTAAGGCCCATGAGCTCGGGCTCCTCGCCGGTATCCGGCGCGACCTCCGGCTCGGGCGCGGCGATAAGCGAATCGTCCAGCCTGCTTGCCAGCACCGGCCGCGCGGCCAGCCCGCCCGGGCCTGCCGCGGTCTGCCGTCCGTGCGCGCCGGGCGCGTGGAACTCCTCGCCCTCGTGCGAGGTGTGCGCGATAGAGCCGTCGCCCTCGGCGCAGGGCTGCGCTTCGGCGCTCATGAGCGTATCCTCCCCGGCCAGCGAGCCGCCCCGCGACAGGCCCTGCGGCGCGCTGTCCACGTCGCGCGGCGCGTCCTCTGGCGCGCTCGCGGCCGCAAACGGCTTGCGCGGCAGCCGGGCGGGCGCGGCCGACTGGGGCCACGCGGGCCGGGCCGGCTGAGCGGACTGGGCCGGCTGCATGGGCTGCGCGGGCTGCGAGGGCGCGTAGGGCTGCGCGGGCTTTGCGCCCCTGCCCTGCGTCTTACCCTGCTTCTTCAGGTTGGACAGCACCACCGCTATCACGATTATGACTACGATAAACTCCATTCAATGCGCCCCCTTTGGGACAGGTCTGCGCCGGGGCATACGACCCCGGCGCAGACGGGCGTTGTTACTTCTTGGAAGCGTCGCTTGCGGGCGCGTCGGCCTTGCCGCCCTTTGCGATGGAATCGCGCATGGCGGTATCGGATATCACGTTCTGCATGTTGTAATAGTCCATTACGCCCAGCTTGCCCTCGCGCAGAGCGGCGGCCATCGCCTGAGGCACCTCGGCCTCGGCCTCCACGACCTTGGCGCGCATCTCCTGCACAGCGGCCTTCATCTCCTGCTCCTTGGCCACGGCCATGGCGCGGCGCTCCTCCGCCTTGGCCTGCGCGATGCGGCGGTCGGCCTCGGCCTGATCCATCTGCAGCTGTGCGCCCACGTTGC
>JBJEUC010000316.1:0-2863 GCA_051883635.1 Candidatus Fimadaptatus sp. | reverse complement strand
AGTCCCTGTGCGCGCCGCCCGCAGCCGCGCACAGGCCGCTGTGCAGGCCCTTGCGCCCGGGCTCCAGCGCCAGCCCCTCGCGGGCATACTGACCGGCGCGCGCCATATGGCCCTGCGCGCGGTGTACGTGCAGGTCGCACAGAAGCTCAAGGCAGTCGGCGCGGCGGCGCTCGTCGCGCAGCCGTTCGATAAGGAAGCCCTCGGCGTAGTCAAAGTCGTGCTGGCTCAGGAACTTCTCGTCTGCTATCATGTTGCGTATCCGCTCCATGTGCATATCGTCGGTCATGGCGAACAGCTCGTCTATCGTCACGCCGAAGAACACCGACAGCCTCGGCAGCAGCTCTATGTCGGGCGTGCTCAGGCCGTTTTCCCACTTGCTTACGGCCTGGCCGGTAACGTGTAGCTCCTGAGCCAGCTGCTCCTGCGTTATGCCCCTGTCCGTGCGCAGCGCGCGTATCCTGTTTCCCAGTTCCATCATATCACCTCATGCATACGATTCCGGCCGGTGACATCATTATACGCCCCTGCCGCCCCCGCGCGCAATCGACGCGCTCGCGCGCCCGCTCAACCGCCGGTTTGGAAGCGCGGCCCGCGCTCAACATTTCGTTTGACGATATCATAACATCATGTTATACTAAGCCAAAACGATGAAAGCAGGTGCATCCCATGTCGAAAACGAGCCTTGCGCTGGCCGCGGGCAGAGCGCTGTTTGAGGACGTGCTGTGCAGCGCCGAGCGCTTCCCCCTGTCATTTACCTATGGCGATGTCCGCTTTACGGGCCTTGCCGGTCTGGAATGTGAATACCGCCGCGCCGATGAAAACGCGCTGGACGCCGCCTGGCGCGTCGACGCCGGGTTGCGCGTGCGGGTCACGGCCAAATACTGCGCCGAATACGGCCAGAGCGAATACACGGTATATTTAGAAAACCCCGGCGACGCGCCCAGCCGCGTGCTGAGCGACGTTGCCGCGCTCGACTGCGCCTTCCCCGGCGGCGACGGCGTCGTCCGGGGCATACTGGGCGACCATCAGAACTACTATGCGCCCTACGAGATAGACCTCAATCGCCAGTCCGCCCACTTCGAGTCGCTGGGCGGCCGCGCCACCCACATATGCTTCCCCTACTTCAACCTGGTGCACGGCGACGGCGGCACGCTCATGGCGCTGGGCTGGGCCGGCACCTGGGACGCGCTGTTCACCCAGACCGCGCCCGGCGCGCGCGCGATACTGCGCAGCGACCCGGCGCTCAAGGCCGCCCTGCTGCCCGGCGAGAGCCTGCGCACGGGGCTGGTGGTGCTGCTGCCCTATTCCGGCCGCAGCGACGACGGCGCGATGAACCTGTGGCGCGAATGGTTCCAGCGCTGCAACATGCCCCGCCGCGACGCCTCCGGCCGCGCCATTGAGCCCTTCATCACCGTGGGCTTTGCAAACGACACCGGCCTGCCCAATTCGGACGGCTCCATATCCGAGCGCTGGTTCACCTGGCGGCCCTCGCTGGAAAAGCTGCTCGCCGAGGGGCTGAGCGCCGACTTCCGCTGGTTCGACGCGGGCTGGTACTCCGACCCCGCGGGCAACACTGTGGAATCGGACTGGTGGGGCACAATAGGCTCCTGGGAGATGGACCGGGAGAAGTGGCCCGGCGACACCTTCCGCGAATCGGTGGAGGAGTTCCACCGCCACGGCATGAAGACGCTGGTATGGTTCGAGCCCGAGCGCGTGACCCATGTGGACGACCTGGTGCGCAACTACGGCTACCGCAGGGAATGGGCCATAGAGGCGGGCGGGGCCATCACCAACAACATAGGCGACCCCGAGTGCCTTGCCTGGACCACCGACCGCATAATCGCCATGCTGTCCAGGAACGACGTCGACCTCTACCGCGAGGACAACAACGCCAACCACAACCTGACCTGGGAGAAGCTGGACGCAGAGCAGGCGGCCCTCACCGGGCTCCCGCGCCGGGGCGTGGCCGAGAACAAGTCCATAGTGGGCCACTACCAGCTCTGGGACAACATACTCGCCTGGTGCGCCGCCAACGGCAAATGCACCTTTGTGGACTCGTGCGCCTCGGGCGGCGGCCGCAACGACATAGAGTCCCTGCGCCGGGGCGTGCCCTTCATGCGCTCCGACGCCGACCGCACCACCACCGCGCTGCGCCTGTCCATGAGCGCCTCCTTCAACCGCTGGATACCCTTCCACGGGGCCAACACCAAGGAGACCGAGGGCCAGCTGGACCCCAGCGTCGGCGCGGGCAGCGACCAGTACGTCTACCGCGCGTCGTACCTGCCCGTGTTCAACTACGGCGAGCAGTTCGTACACAATCCGCAGCTGGACTTTGACACCATGCGCCGGTACATCGGCGAATGGAAGTCGATAAACCGCCTGCTCACGGGCGACATGTACGTGCTGACCCCCTGGCATTCGCGGGACGACCGCTTCGGCTGGACCGCGTTTGCCTACGACGACCCCGACTCAGGCGAGAGCCTGCTGCTGGCCTTCCGCATGGAGGACTGCGCCGAGAGCAGCTGTACTGTCCGTCTGCCCTTCGCGCGGGAGGGGGCTGAGTACGTACTGCTTGACGCCGATACCGGCGAAAGCGTGACGTTAGGCGGCGCGACGCTGCGCGAGGGTATCGAACTCACGCTGCCTGCGCCGCGGAGCAGTCTGATGTACCGCATACGCAGGGGGTAAGGGGGTGGCGCATCCTTGCGCGGCGCGTCACCGCCCGGGCAATGGGGTTTTGCGGGGCTTTGCTTTCTTGTGTTGCTTTGCAGTTTTGGGGCGCGTTCTTGCGCCGCTGTTACTTGAGGTCGCTGCCGCGTGGCAGCCTCCGGCGGCCAAGGAGGATTAGGGGGATTGCGATTTC
>JBJEUC010000315.1:0-2868 GCA_051883635.1 Candidatus Fimadaptatus sp. | reverse complement strand
CGGGCAAGTCCTCGCTGGCGTTCGACACGATATACGCCGAGGGCCAGCGCCGCTATGTGGAATCGCTCTCCTCCTATGCGCGCCAGTTCCTGGGCCAGATGGAAAAGCCCGACATAGACTACATCGACGGCCTCTCCCCCGCCATATCGATAGACCAGAAGACCACCAGCAAGAACCCCCGCTCCACCGTGGGCACGGTCACGGAGATTCACGACTACCTGCGCCTGCTCTACGCGCGCATCGGCACGCCGCACTGCCCCAAGTGCGGCCGGGAGATAAACCAGCAGACCGTGGACCAGATGGTGGATCAGGTCATGGCGCTGCCCGAGCGCACCCGCCTGCAGATAATGGCCCCGGTGATACGCGCACGCAAGGGCGAGCACAACCGCGTGCTGGAGGACATGCAGCATCAGGGCTACGTGCGCGCCCGCATCGACGGCACGATATACGACCTGGGCGACACCCCGCCCCTGGACAAAAAGAAGAAGCACACGATAGAGGTAGTCATCGACCGCCTGGTAGTGCGGCCCGACATAAAGACGCGCCTGACAGACGCGCTGGAGACCGCGCTGAGGCTGGCCGACGGGCTGGTGCTGGTCGCGGTGGTGGACGGCGAGGAGATGCTGTTTTCGCAGAACTACGCCTGCCCCGACTGCGGCATATCGATAGGCGAGCTGGAGCCGCGCCTGTTCTCGTTCAACAACCCCTACGGCGCGTGCCCCGCCTGTACGGGCCTGGGCATGCTGCACAAGATAGACCCGGCGATGATAATCCCCGATATGTCGCTCAGCCTCAACCAGGGCGCCGTATCCATCACCGGATGGCGTTCCGACGACCCGGACTCGACCGCGCACGCCTTCTTCGAGGCCATTGCGCAAAAGTACGGCTTCACGCTGGACACGCCCCTGAGCCAGGTCGACCCCGCGGCGATAGACGCCCTGCTGTACGGCACCCGGGGCGAAAAGCTGGAGATCAAGTACAAGCGCGAAAACGGCTGGGGCGTGTTCTCCTCGCCGTTCGAGGGCCTTGTGACCAACCTTGAGCGCCGCTACAACCAGACCCAGTCCGACTCGATGAAGGAGGAGTACGAGCAGTACATGTCCGATACCCCCTGCCCCGAATGCCACGGGCAGCGCCTGCGCCGCGAAGCGCTGGCGGTCACGGTGGGCGGCATATCGATAGCGCAGCTGAGCGAGATGTCGATACGCGACGCGCTGGGGTTCATTAACTCTCTTGAGCTCACGCCCCGGCAGCAGATGATAGGCGCGCAGATACTCAAGGAGGTCCGCCAGCGGCTGGGCTTTTTGCAGGACGTGGGACTGGACTACCTCACGCTTGCGCGCGCCGCGGCCACGCTCTCGGGCGGCGAAGCGCAGCGCATCCGCCTGGCCACGCAGATAGGCTCCTCGCTGGTGGGCGTTTTGTACATACTGGACGAGCCCTCCATCGGCCTGCATCAGCGCGACAACGAGCGGCTGCTGAATACGCTCAAGAGCCTGCGCGACATAGGCAACACGCTCATAGTGGTGGAGCACGACGAGGACACCATGCGCGCGGCCGACTGGATAGTGGACATCGGGCCGGGCGCAGGCGAGCAGGGCGGCCGGCTGGTGGCGCAGGGCACCTGCCAGGACATAATGAACGACCCCGATTCGATAACCGGCCAGTTCTTAAGCGGCCGGCGCTTCATACCCGTGCCCGAACGGCGGCGCGAGCCGCGCGGCTTCATAACCATACGCGGCGCGCGCGCCAACAACTTAAAGGGCATCGACGTGAGCATACCGCTGGGCGTGTTCACCTGCGTGACCGGCGTTTCGGGCAGCGGCAAGTCCTCGCTGGTAAACGAGATACTCTACAAGGCCCTGGCGCGCGACCTCAACCGCGCCCACACCCGCCCCGGCCCTCACGACGGCATAGACGGGCTCGAGCAGCTGGACAAGATAATCGCCATAGACCAGTCGCCCATAGGCCGCACGCCGCGCTCCAACCCGGCCACCTATACCGGCCTTTTCGACCTGATACGCGACGTGTTCGCCGCCACCCCCGACGCCAAGGCGCACGGCTACAAGTCCAACCGCTTTTCCTTCAACGTGAAGGGCGGGCGCTGCGAGGCCTGCTCCGGCGACGGCATAGTCAAGATAGAGATGCACTTCCTGCCCGACATATACGTGCCCTGCGACGTATGCGGCGGCCACCGCTACAACCGCGAGACGCTGCAGGTGCGCTACAAGGGCAAGAACATATTCGAGGTGCTGGACATGACCGTGGACGAGGCACTGGAGTTCTTCCGCAACCTGCCCCGCCTGCGCACCAAGCTCCAGACGCTGGCCGACGTGGGTCTGGGCTACGTAAAGCTGGGCCAGCCCTCCACCACACTCTCGGGCGGCGAGGCGCAGCGCATCAAGCTGGCCACCGAGCTGAGCCGCCGGGCCACCGGCAAGACGCTCTACGTGCTGGACGAGCCCACGACCGGACTGCACATGGCGGACGTGGAAAAGCTGGAGCGCGTACTGCAGCAGCTGACCGACGCGGGCAACACGGTCGTGGTGATAGAGCACAACCTCGACCTCATCAAGACCGCCGATTACCTGATAGACATGGGCCCCGAGGGCGGCGACGGCGGCGGCACCGTGATAGCCCAGGGCACGCCCGAGGCGATATGCCAAAGCGACATAAGCTACACCGGGCGCTTCCTCAGGCGCATGATAAAGGCCTGACGGCGCGGCATCCGGGCATGACGAAAGTGCGGAGGAACACTGCGTTCCTCCGCACTTCGATTGTCAAGGCAGGTATTGTAAGGCCGGTCGGCGCGCAGGCTGCATGGAGGCCGTTGCTTCGGAAGGAGATTGCTCCCTCCGAAAAGCAGCC
>JBJEUC010000314.1:0-2873 GCA_051883635.1 Candidatus Fimadaptatus sp. | reverse complement strand
CTGGCGGCGGCGCTCGTGCTGATGGGCACGAAGGCGGCGGTGCAGCTGCTGAACGCCACCGTGCTGACATACACCGCCGACCCATCGTTCAGCCGCAGCGCCATGGCCGTGACGCTGATAGTGGCGGGCCTGGTCGCGTGCATGGGCGAGCTGGCACTGGCCAACTGCGCGCGCATAACGCTGGGCCTGATGCTGGCCATAATCGGCGCGATGGCGCTGGGCGCGCTGTCCAATGCGCATGTGGAGCACTTCTTCCCGCTGCTGGGGCCGGGCCCTGCGGAGATAGGGCGCAGCATACTGCCGCTGGCCGGGCTGCTCGTGATGCCGATGCTGTACCTGTTCCGCGCCGACGCCTGCGACCCCGGCATGAAGCGCACGCTGCCGGTCTCGGCCGCGCTGGCCGCGCTGATGGCGGCGCTGTGGCTGGCGATATACACGCTTTCGCAGCCGACGCTGGCGGCGATGTCGGACTCCATGTCGATGCGCGTGGCCATGCTGCTGAACAACGGCACCGGGGGCGTGCAGCTCCAGCTGCCGATAATCGTGCTGTGGAACGCCTGCATGCTGCTGCTGATAGCCGCGCAGCTGGCGATAGGCGGCGCGCTCCTGGGCATGGCGCTGCCGCGCCTGGGCCGCGCCGCGCTGGTGGCGTTCATACTGGCCGGGGGCGCGCTCTGCCTGCTGCGGCCCTCGTCCCGCCTGACTGTTGCGATACTGGAATGGGCGGCCTATCCGGTCATCGCTGTGGGCTTCGGGGCCGCGGGGCTGCTCTTTTCACTCCGCGCGCGGAAAGGCAGGCGAACGCCATGAAGCGAAGTGCGCACGCACGCATGCGATACCTCTGCTTTGCCGTGCTGATAGCGCTGGGGGTGTTCGCCTTCCCGGGCTCCACCGAGATAGACGCGCAGGTGTTTGCGATAAACATCGGCGTAGACCGGCTGACGAACGGCATGATGCGCGTGACGGTGCAGATGCCCTCGGGCGAGGCGGACGGGCCCTCGGGCTCCTCACCGCAGCAGGGCTCCGATTCGCAGTCGGGCGGTGGCGGCGAGGACACGCAGGAGCCGCGCGCCAGGCAGCTTGAGAAGGCGCACGCCATTCAGCAGGAGAGCCGCCAGTCCGGCTATCTGATATCCACGGCGGACGGCATCAACTTTGCCGACGCGATAAGCATACTCACCGCCACGCTGCCGCGGCTGCTCAACATGTCGCAAGTCAAGCAGGTGGTGTTCTCGGAGGCGTTTGCGCGCGACGGGGAGTTTGCGCCGCTGGTGGAGAGCCTGATAAACGCCAACGAATTTTACAATGCCGCCGAGCTGGTGGTATGCGAGGGCAGCGCCGAGGAGTTCATACGCGAGCAGAACCTGATACTGGGCGCGCGCCTGAGCAAGGCGCAGGACGCCGCCGCCTATGCGCATCAGCTGGTGGGCTTTGTGCCCTCCGCGCACATGGCGGACATATACTACGCTATGCACTCGGGCTACGGCGACGGGGCGGCGGCGCTGTGCGCGACCAACCTGTTTCAGGCGCTTGCCAGCTCCAACGCGCTGTCCTCCGGCACGGTCTACGCCGGGCAGGTCGCGCGCACCGGCGCGAACCTGAACGAGTACATGGGCAGCGCGCTGTTCGGCGACAGCGGCATGGTCGGCCGCCTGACCGGGCACGAGACGCAGCTGATGCACATACTGCGCGGCACGCTGAGCGAGATGCTGTACATGGATGGCCAGCGCACGTCCGAGCTGCGGCAGCAGGCGCGCCCGCGCGTGACCGTGGACACCTCGGGCAGCGTGCCCCGCATAGGCATATGCGTCGAGCTGCAGATGATACCCCACATGCGCTCGCTGTCCGCCGGGGAGGTGCGCGCGCGCATGACGGACGAGCTGCTTGCGCTGATAGTCAAGTGCCAGGCGCTGGGCGTGGAGCCCTTCGGCTTTGGCAAGGTGGCGGTGCGAGGCTTCCCCACGTTCGAGGCCTGGAACGGCTACCACTGGCGCGACCGGTTTGCACAGGCGGATATTGGGCTGGATGTGAAGATCATTACGGTGGATACGTGAGCGGAGGGTGCGGGGCGGCAGCAGCTTGACGCGATGGGCGCGGATGGGATGGTATGCGGCAGCGCAATAGACCTATGGGCCATGCGGCAGTTTGGGGCGAGGAAGTCTGCCGGGGTGATTGCCGGAATGGATGTGCGGAGCAACACGGTGGACACGTGAGCGGGGATGTGCCGCACCTGCGCCATGGCATGTGTGCGGGCGCGGCATTCGTATGCATGGGTGGAGCGTGACATGGCGAAGAGCGTGCCGATACGGGCAGATGGCGCTGGGCGAGGTTGATTCGCGGAGAGTTGCGGCGGATGGATGGCCACGGATCGACGGGGCGGGCGATGCGCAGGGGCTGCGAGGAACGGGGATGCCTGCCCTTTGCTGCTGTCCACTGCTGGTTTTGCGGATGTTGCAATGAAGCGTTATCGGCACGGATGATGTGATTGGCTGGCACGGAGCGTGGAGCCTTGGGGCGATTGCCTCCGTGGCTGTCCCCTGCCGGTCTCTGCGGATGTTGCAATGAAGCGCCATCGGCACGGATGATGTGATTGGCTGGTTCAGAGCGTTGCGACTTGGGACGCTTGCCCGCAAGAACGAATCAAGCCCGACAGGGTATTTACCCCATCGGGCTATACATGACTTGTCGATTATCTGCGGCCGGGACGCATGGCCCGGGCTTCGGCTTATTCCTCGTACAGGTGGCAGGCCACGTAGTGACCCGGCGCGGCCTCGCGGAACTCCGGCTTTTGCGTCCGGCACTTGTCCAGGCAGTGGCGGCAACGCGTGTGGAACGGGCAGCCGTCCGGCAGATGCGAGGGCGAGGGCACGTCG
>JBJEUC010000313.1:0-2883 GCA_051883635.1 Candidatus Fimadaptatus sp. | reverse complement strand
TGTATCTATTTTACTCATTCCGGCTTATTCTGTCAATCCCCAAATAAAACTTTCGCATTTCTGCCTCATTTTTTGGGCATCGTGCACGAAGGGTAAATATGCTTCAAAATCACCTTGCAGTATTTACTTTCGCAAAATTGCATTTTTCATCATTGCGTATGCTTTTTGCCCCACTCCGGCCCCTATGGGCGCCTCCCCGGCATTTCGCAGATGTTCATGCATTGTATTGTAAACTTCCTGCATTTTTATCGGCGCAGGGGCACTTTTGCGTCAATTTCAACCCACAAATGACTTGCGCCGGGGGCTATAATTCACACAGGTGGGATAAATACGATCTTTACATTTGTGGGCAGTCCGTATCGGTTCATATGAGCGCGTGTGCATTCCAAGAGGTTCTGCTTAAACTTTTGCAATTCGAAGTTACTCAAATTCAACTTTACGTTAAGTGCATTGGCCCATATCAATATTGGGGCATGGCCGGTATTGACAGTTGTGCTCAGTTGGGGCTATTATATGAGCGGACAAAGCAGAGCGGAGGCAGGCAAAATGGCACATATATGTGGTCATGGAGTGGTATGCGCGCGGCCCGGCAGCGAATACGGCTACTTCGGCTGGCCCTCGGCCGCGCGGCTGGGCGACGGCACGATAGCCGTGGGCTGCTCGGGGCTGCGGCGGCACCATGTCGATCCGTTCGGCCGGACGGTGCTGGCGCTGGGCCGCCCCGGGACGGGCTTTGCGCCCTGCGCGGCGATACACGATTCGCCGCTGGACGACCGCGACGTGGGCCTGACGGCGCTGGGCGGCGGGGCGCTGCTGGCGAGCTGGTTCACGCTGGACAGCCGCATATTCCGGGACGACCTGCGCGCGCAGTACCCGGCGCAGGAGTTTGCCCTGATGGAGGCCGCGATGGACGCCTGCCCGCCCGCCGAGGCCGTGCGCCACGTGGGCTCCTGGTGCATGCGCTCGGACGACGGCGGGCGCAGCTGGCATGAGCCGCGGCGCAGCCCGGTATCGGCTCCGCACGGGCCGGTGCTCATGAGCGACGGCACGCTGGTCTACCTGGGCAAGGAGTTCCCGCCCGGCATGGACAGGCCCTTCGGCCCGGTGGCCTGCGCGGTAAGCGACGACGGCCTTGACTGGCGCGTAATCGGCCATGTGCCGCAGCCCGAGGGGATTGCGCCGGGGCAGTTCCACGAGCCGCATGTGGCGGAGCTGAGCGACGGGACGCTGTTGGGCCTGCTGCGCTACCACTACCCGGAGGGCGGGCTGGGCATATACCGCACGCTCTCGCGCGACGGCGGGCGCACCTGGTCCGTGCCCGAGGACATGGACATACACGGCTCCCCGCCGCACCTGATGCGCCACTCATCGGGCGCGCTGGTGCTCACCTACGGCTGGCGGCACGCGCCCTACGGCCAGCGCGCGCGCATAAGCCGCGACGAGGGGCAAACCTTCGGGCCCGAGATAGTGCTGCGCGACGACGGGCCGGACGGCGATCTGGGCTATCCGTGCTCGCTCGAGCTGGAGGACGGGAGCATATTCACCGTGTACTATCAAAAGCAGCCAGGCGAGGCGCTCACGAGCATACTGTGGACGCGCTGGCGTATATAAGGAGTGAAACGCATGAACAGGATAATGTTCCGCGGCATAATGCCCGCGCTCATCACCCCGGTGAACGGGGACGGCTCCCTGCGCGAGGAGGTTACGCGCAAGCTGGTGCGCGACCTGAGCGCGACCGGCATAACCGGCTTCTACATACTGGGCAGCACCGGCGAGGGCGTGGCCACCGACCGCGAGCGGCGCATGGAGTTCGCCGAGCTGGTGCGCGAGGCGCGCCCCGAGGGCATAAGCATAATCGACCACATAGGCGCATCCGACCTGGCTACCGTAAAGAAGCTGGCGCGCCACGCCCGCCGCATCGGCCTGGACGCGATAAGCTCCGTGCCGCCCTTCTTCTTCAGCTACGACGAGCAGGGCGTGCTGGACTACTACCGCGCCATGTCGGACGAGAGCGAGGGGCTGCCGCTGATAGTGTACGCCGCGCCGATGGCGGGGCCGCTGCTGCCGGTGTCCACGATAGAGAAGATGTTGGATATACCGGGCTTCATCGGCATGAAGTTCACCAACCCCAACTACTACCTGATGTCCCGCTACAAGAAGATAGACGGCGGCAACATAAACATATTCAACGGCCCGGACGAGACCTGCGCGCTGGGCCTGATGATGGGCGCGGACGGCGCGATAGGCTCCACCTACAACATAATGCCGCGCACGTTCGTGGGCATATACAACGCGGTGCAGGCCGGCGACGTGCGCGAGGCCATGCGCCTGCAGCACAAGGCCGACGACCTGATAGAGGCGCTGCTGGACTACAACGTGGTGGAGGCGGTCAAGGCAGCGCTCACGCTCAAGGGCTACGACGTGGGCGACGTGACCCCTCCGCTGCCGCGCATGAGCGACGCGCAAAAGGCGGCGCTGACGGAGCGCCTGCGCGCTCTGGGCTTCCCGGAAGAATTCTGATGCGCCGGTACAGGCAATAATATATAGGAAGGACCCGCGCCCTGTGCTTTGCAGGGCGCGGGTCCTCGTGTTGTCGGCCGGGGCATGTCAGGGCGAGGGGCGGGGCATTTGGGGACTGCGGCGAAGATGCGCGTCCCGGAGCGGCGCATCCAAGAGCGGCGTTGAGCGCGGGAGGGAGGGCGCTTACGCCGCTTCCGATATTTGGGGTCATCAGGCATTCCCGCTCCGGCCACTCCCGAAGCGCCACCAATACATCGATCGCGGGAAAGACCCTGCCCTTCCGCGCTCAGGCTGTGACAAACCCTCATTGAACAGGCAGGTACCAGAAGCGATAGCGTGTACATTACTTCCTGCGTTTGGCTA
>JBJEUC010000312.1:0-2885 GCA_051883635.1 Candidatus Fimadaptatus sp. | reverse complement strand
TGGGGCCGGTAATCTCGCCCCGGCGTATCAGCGCGCGCACCTCGCCGGGACTTGAATGCATATAGTCCATATCACCGTCTCCTCATGCTCAATCATATGGCGCCAAGCCAGCCGCGCAGCCTGCCCACAAGGCCCCGCCTGTACGCGCGTTGCGCCTCCTCCACGCTCACGGCTCTGAAGCGCACCGTGCCGCCCGGCCTCAGCTGCGCCAGCAGCGGCAGGTCCTGCGAGCAGACCGTGGCTATCTTGGCGTATCCGCCCGTGGTCTGATGGTCGGCCATCAGTATGATGGGCTTGCCGCTGCGCGGCACCTGTATCGAGCCGAACATGGTGCCGTCGGACACTATGTCAACGCCCTTTACGCTTTCGATAGGCGCGCCGTCCAGGCGCATGCCCATGCGGTCGCTGTCCTGCGTGAGCGTATAGGGCGTGCTCAGAAAGGCCGCATGGCCCGCGTCGGTAAAGTAGTCGTACTGGGGCCCCGGCACCACGCGCACGGTGATGTCGTTTGCGTAATCGGGCGCAGTCATCGCGCGCCCCTCCGCAGGGCGAACCGCCGCGCCCGCCCTCAGCACGTCGCCGCGCCTGAGCGCGCGTCCCTCCACGCCGCCCACACGGCACTTCAGGTCGGTGGAGCGGCTGCCCATCACCTGGGGCACGTCTATGCCGCCCTGCACCGCTATGTAGCCCCGGCAGCCCGCGCGCGCAAAGCCCAGCTCCAGCACTTGCCCGGCCCGCGCGCGCACGGCGCGATAGCGGGGCGCGGGCGCGCCGTCCAGCAGAGCGCCCATGTCCGCGCCGGTAAGCGCGAACAGGCATTCGTCATCAAAGCGCAGCGTGGGGCCCATCAGCGTCGCCTCCAGCACCGCTTCGCCGCCCGCGTTGCCCACCAGGGCGTTGCCCGCGCGAAAAGCCTCCTGGTCCATGGCGCCGCAGGTGCCTATGCCGTACTGCATATACCCCGTGCGCCCGGCGTCCTGCACCGTGGTCAGCGGCCCGGGCGATATGACCGTTATGCTCATTGCGCAGCGCCTCCCGTTTCCCTGTACTCGGGCGCATAGCTTCCTGCGGCCACGCGCGCGGCTATGTCGTCGTATTCGGCCCTCGATATCGGGCAAAAGCGTATGTACTCGCCCGCGCGGCACAGTATGGGCTGCTCCCGCTCCGGGTCGTAGAACCTGAGCGGGGTCATGCCTATCAGCCGCCAGCCCCCGGGCGAGGCAAGCGGATACACGCCGGTCTGGTCGCCGCCGATGCCCACCGAGCCCGCCGGTATGGCCTTGCGCGGCGTGGCCAGGCGCGGCGCGGCGATGCGCCCGTCCATGCCGCCCAGGTACACAAAGCCCGGCAGAAAGCCCAGCATGTATATGCGGTAATCCGTCGCGGAGTGTATGGCGACTATCTCGTCGCGGGAAAGGCCGGTCATCCGCTCCATATCGGCAAGGTCCTCGCCCTCGTACAGGCAGGGGACCTTCAGCACGCGGCGACTGCCGACTTCCGGCTCCCGGGGCTGCGCGTCCATGCGCCGTATGCGCGCGCTCAGCCTGCGGTACGATATGCGCTCGGGCTCGTAGCACACCATCAGCGAGCGGAACGTGGGCACGACCTCCGTTACGCCGCGAATCCGGCTGCGGGCCAGCGCGCCTGCCAGCGCCTGCACCCGCTCGTTTATGGCCTCGTCTATCGCGTCGCCGAACTCCACAACCAGCGCGCGATCCCCGGCAGGCAATATCCTGGGCTCCGTCATGCAACTCTCCATCCTGCTGCGGGCTGAACGCCCGGTATATTTATCCAACATGAGCATATCACAGCCGGACATTTCAGTCAATGCGCATAGCGAAATTTCTTTTTGTTCACTTGCAACATTGCCCGGCTTTGAGGTTGCGCCCTGCGGGCCGCCGCGGTATAATAGCGTTGGCGATTTAAGTTGCGGAGGCGAAATACGGATGGATGCGATTTTTCAGGACAAGCTGCAGGCGATGCTCGCCGAGGGCCGCAGGGATGGCTGCTTCCCCAGCGCGGCCTGCGCCGTCGGCGCGGGCGATGAACTGCTGGCCCAGGCCTTTGTCGGCGAGGCGCCGCTGCCCGGCGGCGCTCCGGTGGACGAGCATACCCGCTACGACATGGCTTCGCTGAGCAAGGTGCTGGGCCCTACCATGATAGCCCTCAGGGCCATAGAGGACGGCCAGCTGAGCCTGGACGAGACGGTGGGGGACATATTCCCGTTCGCGCCCGAGGACAAGCGCGGCATCACCGTCCGGATGCTTATGACCCATACCGGCGGGTTCTATCCCGACTTCAAGCTGAGCAAGCTCATCGAGTCTCCCGAGCAGACGCTGGAGTGCATACTGAACCATCCGCTGATGGAAAAGCCCGGCGTGCGGCCCATATACAGTTGCATGGGCTACATACTGTTCACCAAGATGCTCGAAAAGCGCCTGGGCAAGCCGCTGAACCTGCTGGCTGAGGAGCGCGTGTTCGGCCCGCTGGGCATGAGCGAGACCGGCTACTGCCCGCCTGCGGACTGCGTCTGCGCCGCCACCGAGGTCTCCAAGGTGACAGGCAAGCCCTGGATAGGCATCGTTCACGATGAAAACGCGCGCTTCCAGCGCGGCGTATCCGGCAACGCGGGCGTGTTCATGCCCCTTGTGGACGGCGTGCGCTTTGCGCGCATGCTGGCGGCCATGGGCGGCGGCTTCCTCCGGCGTGAGACCATGGAGATGGCCATAACCAACTACACGCCCGGTCAGGAGGAGCATCGCGGTCTGGGCTTCCATCTGGCGGGCACGCCGCTGTGCTTCTTCAGCGACAGAGTGCCCGAGCGCTGCTTTGGCCATACCGGCTTTACCGGCACCAGCCTGATAGTCGAGCCCGAGACCGGCTTT
>JBJEUC010000311.1:0-11960 GCA_051883635.1 Candidatus Fimadaptatus sp. | reverse complement strand
TCTCACTTATCGGGCGTCAAGTCGCCATCCCGGCCGTTCGCTCGCGACAGGAAGCAATCTCTGCTCCGGGGGCAGGCACTCCTGCGAAGGAATTGCATCGAATCCGGCGTACACGCCGCCGGATTCGATTTAAGCTCGGGAGGGCTGCGGCCCTCTCGCGCTCTCCAGGGGTTTTATAAGCCAGAGCGCGGCCGCACTGGGGAAGCCCCGGCGGCCGCGCTCTGGTATGCGAGCTATCAGTTGTTCAGCAGGAAGTCCAGTATGTTCCAGCCGTCGCTGGTCTGGGCCTTGTACAGCTCGGTATAGCCGCAGTGCGTGCAGCTCACCGTGACGAACTTCTTGTTCTGTATGTCGAATATCTTGGCGAAGTTGCCGCCGGTGGCCTGGAACTGGTCGGTCTCGTAGGTGCGGTTGCCGCACTTGGGGCATACGTACTGTATCTGGTTGTCGCCGCTGTTCATATCGTTTCTCCTTTCATGTCGGGGGGCTTAGCCGAGCAGCTTTTCCGCCGTGAAGCGCAGCGAGGCCAGGCGCAGCATGATAAGCGCCAGCACCACCAGCGCGCCGCCCATTATCAGCAGCTGGGGCACGTTGAAAAGGAACGAGCCGGTCAGCTGCGGCAGCATCATGAGCAGCATCGTGGGCAGCATGAGTATGACCGCATACTGCTGCGCCTCCTGGAAGGAGTGCGCGCGCGCCGAGGCCAGCACCATCAGCGTTATGCCCACCAGCGATATCGAGGGCGCTATCAGCAGTATTATCGTGAGCCATATGCCCGCGTCCAGCACGAAGCTGCCGTATATGAGCGTGCTGCCCACTATGGCCACCGCCAGAAAGCCCGCAAATGCCACAAGCGTGACGACCATCGCCGTAAACAGCGCGCCGGCTATCTTGGCGACGAACAGGTCGTGTATGCTCAGCGGCGAGTAGAGCAGCGTCGCCAGAGTGCGGCGCTCGCGCTCGCCCACTATGCTGCTGCCCCCGGCTATCGAGGAGGCCATGACCGGTATTATCACAAAGAACACCGGCATCATGTAGTTCATCAGGTAATAATATACCGCCCGTGCGCCGTCCTCGAGCGAAAAGTCGAGGGGCATCAGGCTCATCGCCGCCTCGAAGTCGCCCGCCTCGGAGGGCACGAGATATGCTATCGCCGTAAACGCGCCCGGCAGCAGCATCGCCATCATAAGCGGCACTACCAGCATGGCCGCCTTGACGCTCTTGGTGGACATCGCCTCGCGCATGTCCTTTTTCACTATGGCCGTCTGTGCTCCCGACCAGATCATGCCCTTTCGCCTCCTTCGCGTGTGAGCAGAGCAAAGTACAGATCCTCCAGCGAATCGCGCAGGCGCGTGACCTCGTATATGGCCGTGCCGGAGCGCACCGCGTCGGCCACTATGCGCGCTATGTGTGCGTCGCCGTCGGCCTCGAACTCGTACAGCCCGCTCTCCAGCGCGCGCATGCCCGCGGGCGCCGGCCCGCCGCAGCGCAGGCGCACGCGCGGCCGCGCGCCCACCCGGGCCTCCAGCTCGCCAAAGGTGCCGCAGGCCAGCAGCCGCCCACTGGCCATCAGCCCGTAGCTGGTGCATATCTCCTGCGCATAGCGCAGCTGGTGCGTGCAGAGGAATACCGTGACTCCCTCGCGGCCCTGCCGGGCGATGAGGTCGTTTACCGCCTGCACCGACTCCGGGTCCAGCCCCGACGTGGGCTCGTCCAGGAACAGCACGCGCGGGCGGTGCATCAGCACGCGCGCCAGCGACAGCCGCTGCCGCATGCCGGTGGAGTAGGTCTTGAGCCTGCGGTCGGCGGCGGCGACGAGGTCGACGCTGGAGAGCAGCTCGCGCGAGCGCGCGTCTATATCGGCGGCGCTCATGCCGTACAGGCGGCCGAAGAACGCAAGGTTCTCCCGGCCCGTCATGTGGTCGTACATCATCGTGCTCTCGGTGAACAGCGCGCTTATGCCGTGTACCTTGCCGCTTTCGCGCACGGGGTCCAGCCCCATCACGCTCAGCTCGCCCGCCGTGGGCGTGAGCAGCCCGCCCAGCATCTTCACCGTGGTGGTCTTGCCCGCGCCGTTGGGGCCCAGAAAGCCGAAGACCCCGCCCTCGCTCACCGCGAGGCTCACGTTGTCCACGGCGTTGGTCTTTTTGTCGTATGACTTGGTCACGCCGCGCATTTCCAGCGCATTCATATGGTTGCCATCCTTTCCCGGCGGGCAGGGCCGCCGCGCTCGCAGGGCCTTGCGCCCATGTCACATTTATATCACATTATGCGGCGCGGCACAACATTTCGCGTCCCAAATCCGCCCTGGGCGCGCCCAAATGTCGCGCCGCAGGTCTGCGTGCGACGGTTGCCTGCGCTGCAAACAGCGCGGCAAGCGCATGGCTGTGAGCCGGTGCGTCTGCCGCGCTGGAGTGTCTGCGCGCTATATGGGAAGCTCGTCGCCCTCTGTGGGCCTGTTGGGCTCCAGCGAGGGCAGCTCATCCAGCGAGGCTATGCCACCGCGCCCGCCATACAAACCGCGCGGCAAGCGCATGGCTGTGAGCCGGTGCGTCTGCCGCGCTGAGGCGTCTGCGCTTATATGGGCAGCTCTCCTCCCTCGGCGGGCCTGTCGGGCTCCAGCGAGGGCAGCTCATCCAGCGAGGCTATGCCGAAGTGCGCGAGGAACGCGTCGGTCGTGCCGTAGAGTATGGGGTGGCCCAGCGTGTCCTTGCGGCCCACCTCGCATATCAGCTCGCGCGCGGCCAGCATCTGTATCGAGTAGTCGCACTTTACGCCGCGTATCTCCTCCACCTCCAGCCGGGTTATGGGCTGGCGGTAGGCGATTATCGCCAGCGTCTCCAGCGCGGCCTGGCTGAGCGTCTGCTTCTGCACCGGCTGCAGCAGGCGCTCGACGTAGCCGGCGTACTCGGCGCGTATGCTAAGCTGCGCCTTTTTGCCAAAGCGCCTCAGGTGCAGCCCGCGCCGCTCGTAGTCCAGGCGCGAGCCCAGCTCGTCCAGCGCGGCTGATGCGTCCTCCTCGCTTATGTCCAGCGCCTGCGCGAGGGCGCGGGTCTCCACCGGGTCGCCGGAGACGAAGAGTATGGCCTCAATTATCGATGCGGCCTCAGATTTGTCCATGCTATCCCTCCGTGTCTGCGCTGGCATCTCAGGCGGGCGGCGTGTCGGCGGCCGGGCCGGAGTCCAGCGCGGGCATTATCACTATGTCGGAAAACAGATCCTGCTGGTAAGCCGTGGCGCGCCCCAGCTTTATCAGCTCCAGCAGCGCCAGGAATATCGACACCACCTCGGCGCGCGTGGGATGGGGCGGGAACATGTCGAAGAACGCGACCGGCCCGCGCCGCAGCCGCTTGAGTATCCGGTACGCGCAGGCCGCCACGTTGAAGTCGTCGCGGCGGATGCGGCGCTCGGCGGACGCGCCGCCGCGCTCCTCCTCGCGCTCCGCCCGCTCCAGCAGCGTGCGCATGGCGCGCGTGAGCCCGTCCAGGGACAGCCCGGTCAGCTCGTAGGTGCGGGGCGGCAGGGGGTACTCCTCGGGGAGCTTGGTGAGCATGGCGCGCGCGGCCGATTCGAGCGCCTGCATGCGCCCGCAGGCCTCCTCTATCGCCTTGTACTCCTCCAGCCGCCGCACCAGCTCCTCCTCGGGCGTCTCCTCGCCCTCGGGCACGGGCTGGGGGTGGGGCAGCATGGCGCGCGACTTTATCTCCAGCAGCGTGGCGGCCATGGCCAGGAACTCGCTGGCCGAATCCATGTCCAGCTCGTCCAGCTGGTCCATGTAGCCCAGATACTGCTCGGTTATCTGGGAGACGAATATGTCCTTTATGTCTATGCGGGCCTTGCCTATCAGCGTGAGCAACAGGTCGAGCGGCCCCTCGAACTCCTTGAGCGAAACACTGTACGCCATATGCGCTCCTATATAAAGCGTTCGGCAACGCTTTTGAATAAGAAGAACAGCCCGCCCCACAGGCCCGAGCCGCCGTCGCCCACGCAGAAGGCGATGTACTTGTCCAGCAGGCCGGTGATTATCAAAAGCAGCAAAATGCCCTGGCCCATCTGCGCCTGACGCTGGCTGGCAAACAGCGGACGGCGCAGCAGCACGTCGTTGACTATGTGATACCCGTCCAGCGGCGGCAGGGGCAGCACGTTGAACACGGCCAGACAGGCGTTTATCTGCGCGCAGTAGTACAGGAAGTAGTAGACGTATTCGTTGAACAGCGCTTCCGGCGCAAAGTTGATGTACCAGAAAAACACCGTGCCGAACAGCGCAAACAGTACAAGGTTCATGCAGATGCCGGCGATGGATACCAGGAAGTCGTCCCGGCGCGGCTTTTTGAAATAGGCCGGGTTCACCGGCACGGGCTTGGCGTAGCCAAAGCCCACGAACACCAGCAGCAGCGTGCCCACGGGGTCCAGGTGCCTGAGCGGATTGAGCGACAGCCGCCCCATACGCTTGGCGGTGGGGTCGCCGCACCGGTAGGCCACCAGCCCGTGCGCCACCTCGTGCAGCGTGAGCGCTATCAGTATGGCCGGCGCGCTTATCAGCAGATTGCGCAGAAAGCCCACGGGGTTGGAAAACAGCGTGCTTATGGGCAGGGTGAAAGACGGCATAGCCTCACTCCTCGTATGCGAAATGAAATATCGTGCGACCATTATACACTGTCAATGTTGAGTTTTATCGCAGCTCATGGGGGCAATAATGGCGCTGCGATGAGAGTTTGATTAGCCCGGCCCGCCGCGCGGGAAAATTTTGGCGCGCCTATGCAAAACGGGCGCATACGTGGTATAATCTGGGTATCGATAACTCGGCTGCTTCGCCGGAAAGGAATGATACACTATGAACGATACCATACGAGTGCTGACCGAAAGGCGCGCGGTGCGCCGCTATCTGCCCCGTCAGGTGGACGAGGCCGTGCTCAGCCAGATAATAGAGGCCGGACGCTTTGCGCCCAGCGGCATGGGCCGCCAGCCCTGCGCCATGGTCGTGGTGCAGGACAAGGCCACCCGCGATAAGCTCAGCCGCATGAACGCGGACGTGATGGGCTCCAGCGGCGATCCCTTCTACGGCGCGCCGGTGGTGATAGTGGTGCTGGAGAACCTGGACGAGGCGGCCTGCCCGGGCTACGACGGCCCGCTGGTGATGGGCAACCTGATGAACGCCGCCTACGCGCTGGGCGTGGATTCCTGCTGGATACACCGCGCCCGCGAGATGTTCGAGACCGACGAGGGCAAGGAGCTGCTCGCCCGGTGGGGGCTCAAGGGCAACTACCGCGGCGTGGGCAACTGCATACTGGGCTACCACGACGGCGCCTATCCTGAGGCCAAGCCGCGCCGCGAGGGCACGGTGGTGCGCGTCCGCTGACGCGGGCACGGCTTCCTCTGATTGCGATACAGGCGCGGGCGACGCGCGCATATTAGCCTTTGGCGGAGCGCGTCCTCCGGCGGGCTGCGCGGAGACCGCAGAGAAGCAGGCTCTTCGGAAGGATCCAGGCTTCCTTCCGAAGGGCCTGCCGTGTTTGAGGGCGCATACGCCGCCGGATGCGCCTGAAGAGCCTGCCTGACAAGCTGTCCCCGGCGAAACGCGCTGGGGACCTGTTTTGTCAGGGAGTGGCTGCGCGGCGGGCAGACGGGCGTTGCCCGCTCCGGCAAGCGCCGCGCCCGGGCGCGCGGGCCGACACGGCAGCCCCGCCGCCGGAGTGAGCGCGCCTGTGCCCGGCGCCACTCGCCAGCCCGCGCCCCGAACGCGCATAGTGGCGGAAAAGCGGCGTAATTGCGACACCTTCCTAACAAACGGCGCGGGGCGCTTGCCTGCGCGGCATGGGTAATATATAATCAAATATTGGACATGCTTTGCGGGGAGGGAGATATATGGAGAAGAGAGAGGCGCTGTACGGTAGGCTCAACCGGTACCTGCTGGCGGCGTATCTGGCGATCAACCTGGGCATGGGCGTGCTGGACGTGGTGCGCGGGGACGTGTTCCACTACGTGCTGGCGTTCTGCTCGGTGCTGTTCATACCGGTGGTGGCGCTGTTTTACCGCGTGTTCCGCCTAAAGCCGGTGCATCAGCTCAACACGGTCATATTTGCGTTCATATTCCTGTCCTACACGGTGGGCGAGGTGATGGCGGGCTATTACTGGATACCCCGCTTCGACAAGGTCTGCCACATGCTGAGCGGCACGTTCACCGGCGTGCTGGCCATAATAATGTACTACGTGCTCAAGCCCGGGCGGCGCGTGGAGAAGGGCGACTTTGCCCTGTGTACAGTGTTCATGATATGCTTTGCGCTTGCCATAGCCGCAGTGTGGGAGATGGGCGAGTTCACCATAAGCCTTGTGAGCGACCTGGACCCGCAGTGGGTCGAGGGCACGGGCGTTACCGATACCATGACGGACATGATAGTCTGCGGGGTGGGCGCGCTCCTGCTCGTTCCCTCCATGTACCGCTTCTACCGCCGGGGCCGGGCAGACGTGCTCATGGGCGCGGTGGAGAGCTTTTGCCGGCTCAACCTGGGCGGCATGTCGGAGCTGGAAGGATAATGCCGATTTATCACAGCCCCGC
Organism: Candidatus Fimadaptatus sp.; assembly: GCA_051883635.1. Classification (GTDB taxonomy): domain Bacteria; phylum Bacillota; class Clostridia; order Christensenellales; family Aristaeellaceae; genus Fimadaptatus. The sequence goes on along the minus strand of JBJEUC010000311.1, from coordinate 5,404 downwards.
TTGACACCCGCTGCGCAGCGTTGCTAAAATAAAGGGGCTCATCGGAGGTAATTCATTCACAGGAAATGAGGCGCCGGATAAGATGGCGGGCTGAGACGCCCGCGTCCTGTCCGGCGCCTTTTGGAGCGCGAAAGGAGCGGGTGTATCATGAAAAGGGGCACGCACGATTTCACACAGGGCCCGGTGCTGGGGCCGCTGATGAGGTTTGCGCTGCCGGTGCTGCTGGCCATATTCCTGCAGACCATGTACGGCGCGGTGGACGTGATGATAGTGGGCCAGTTCGGCACGGCGGCCGACGTGTCCGCCGTGACCACCGGCACCAGCATAATGCAGACCATAACCACGATAATAGTGAGCCTGTCCATGGGCACGACCATACTGCTGGGCCGCCGTCTGGGCGAGGGTCGCCGGGACGAGGCCGGGCGCGTGATAGGCGCGAGCATGGCGCTGTTTGCGCTGCTGGGCGCGGTGGTGGTGGTGGCGATGCAGCCGCTGGCCGGACCCATGGCGGGCGTGATGCAGGCCCCGGCCGAGGCCTTCGACGGCACGGTGACGTATGTGCGCATATGCTCGGCGGGCGCGCTGTTCATAGTGGCCTACAACGTGCTGGGCAGCATATTCAGGGGTCTGGGCGATTCGGTAATGCCGCTGATAAGCGTGGCCATAGCCTGCGCGCTCAACATAGCGGGCGACCTTGCGCTGGTGGGCTGGCTGCACATGGGCGTGGCCGGAGCGGCGCTGGCCACCGTGCTGGCGCAGGCGATAAGCGTGCTGGTATCGCTTGTGATAATCCGCAGGCGCGGGCTGCCCTTTACGTTTACGCGCGCCTGCATACGCCTTGACCGGGAGATAATGGGCGAGGTGGTGCGCCTGGGCGCGCCGATAGCGCTGCAGGATCTGCTGGTGAGCATATCCTTCCTGGCCATAACGGCGATAGTGAACACTCTGGGCGTGGTGGCGTCGGCCGGAGTGGGCGTGGCCGGCAAGATATGCGGCTTCATAATGCTGGTGCCCTCGGCATACATGCAGGCCATGAGCGCCTTCGTGGCGCAGAACATGGGCGCGCGCAAGCCCGAGCGCGCGCACAGGGCGCTGTGGATGAGCATAGGCACCTCGCTGGCGGTGGGCCTGGTGATGGCCTGGGCGTCGTTCTTCCACGGCGATGTGATGTCGGGCTGGTTCGCGGGCGACAACGCCGACGTCATCGCTGCGGCTGCGGACTACCTGAAGGCGTACTCGATAGACTGCCTGCTGGTGTCGTTCCTGTTCTGCTTCGTGGGCTACTTCAACGGCTGCGGGGCCACGCGCTTCGTCATGGCGCAGGGTATAGTGGGCGCGTTCGGCGTGCGCGTGCCCGTGTCCATGCTCATGAGCCGCCTTGAGCCCATGTCGTTGTTCATGGTGGGCCTGGCCACGCCCTGCTCGACCGTGGTGCAGATAGCGATGTGCGCCGTATGCTATCTGCGCATCCGCAAAGAGGAGCGGAGCGCGCTGGCGTAACGGGCGGCGAAGCCTTTCCTTTCCATATTGTTTGCAAGCGCGCAAATGTGCGCTCAAGTTTGAGCTTGCGCAGGCGTATAAAGCATTGTATAATAGTAACATATGTCCCGCGCGTCCGCCGGCATGTGCCGGGCGCTGATGAGAAGGCGCGCGGGCAGTATGCGCTTGTAAGCTCGATTACGGGAAGGATTGCAGGATGACGGACGCAAGAAAGCCGCGCGCGGTAAAGATACGGAACCAGTCCTATGTAAAGCATTACAATATACAGACGGTGCTGCATGTGCTGGAGGATCATCAGCCCGTGAGCCGCACCGAGATGGTGCGCCTCACCGAGATGAGCCCCACCAGCATAACGCGCATAATAAACGCGCTGATAAACCTGGGCCTCATATACGAGACCGACTCCGTGCCCAAGTCCAGCCGCGGGCGCAAGGCGATAAACCTCTGCGTTAAGCGCGACGGCATATACACGATAGGCATATTCATCACCTACGACTACATACGCCTGTGCCTTATGGACTACGGCAACTGCGTGCTGTACGCCGACGTGATGAAGCTGGAGCGGCGGTTCTATACCGCGGGCGAGCTGGCCGTGCTGTGCAGGCAGATGTACGAGCGCGTGCCGCGCTACATAGTGAGCGACTGGAAGTGCGTATGCGCGCTGGGCGTGTCCTGCGCCGGCATAGTGGACCCGGAGGCCGGAGTGGTCGTAAAGTCTGACCAGATGGGCTGGGAGAACGTGGACCTGGTGAGCGCCCTGCGCGACGAGATAGGCCTGCCGGTATGGCTGGAGAACGACGTTAAGGCCTGCCTCACGGGCGAAAAGGCCCGGCGCGGCATGGGCGATGACGTGGATACCGCCTATCTCATGCTGGGCACCGGCGTGGGCGTGGCCGCGACGGTGTCCGGGCGCATGATGCGCGGCGTGGACAGCCGCGCCGGCGAGATTGAGCGCGTGCCCATAGTGCCCGGCGAACCGGGCGAGACCACGCTGCATCAGCACCTGATAGAGGCCGCGCTGATAGAGCGCGCCGCCCGCTCCGACCCCGCGATAGACTCGGTGAGCGCCATAGTTTCCAACATAGACAAGCCCTGGGCGCGCGCCATACTGGAGGACTTCAAGCACTACCTCTCCTTCATCGTGCAGATGATAGACGGCGTGTGCAATCCGCACAGCATAATACTGGGCGGCACGCTGATACCGCCGCTGGCGCCCTACATAAAGGACGCACTGCCCCGGGGCCGCGTGATAATAGGCGAGGACTATGAGGACGCGTGCGTGACGGGCGCGGCGATAGTCGCGCTGCGCGGCGCGATAAACGCGCTCATAAACGAGCAGATAGAGATATGACCGTAGGCGGCGCATTCGCTCCCACGCAGGGGAGGGCGGATGCGCCGCCTGGCTCGTCAGGCGGGATGGTGGGTGGTGGAGCGAGCCTCTCACCCCCGGCTGCTACCCATACACAGTTCCCGCTGAAGCGCTGTGCATTTCCGGGCGCGGGAACTGCGAGTAAGCAATCCCTTCTCCGGGGCAGGCTCACCTCCGCAGAAACTGGCGCGAACCCGGCGTACACGCGGCAGGGTTTGATTGAAGCCGGTGCCTTGCCGGCCTGAGCGGCGCTTCCGCTCCCACGCAGGGGAGGACGGAAGCGCCGCTCTTTGCGCGCACGCCCTGCACGCCTGCGCAGGGCGCGAATATTGCGTCACAGAGGCGATGCATTGCACAAATGCTTGCACTCGCGTGCAGAAAAAATGAGAAATGACCGCAAACACTATTGACATTTGCACGCCGAAAGTGGTATTATATATTCAACAAGCGAGCAATAAGGGAAAAATGACACAAACTCTGCACACGATATGCAGAGCCGCAGCAAAAAGTCGCAGAACTTCTTGCACACGGGTGCAGGAGGAGGACGCATGGAGAAGAACAAAGTCACTTCTACACAGATAGCGCGCAAGCTGGGCATTTCGCGCAGCACCGTATCGCGCGCCCTGAGCGGATATCCGCATGTGGACGAGCAGGTGCGCCAGCGCGTGCTCGACCTTGCAAACGAGCTCAATTACCGCCCCAACCAGGCGGCGCGCTCGCTGGCGCGGGGCGAATCGCTGCTGGTGGGCGTGGTGCTGTACTCCAAGCCGGAGCGCGAGGGCGAGTTCAGCGAGTATGTGGACGAGCTGATACAGGGCGTTAAGCAGAGCGAGCAGCGCCTGCGCGATTACGGCCTGACGGTCGAAACGGTAGTCACCGATATATCCCACCCCGAGCAGCAGATAGAGGCCGTGGAGAACCTGGTCAAAAAGGGCGCGCGCGCGATAGCGATAGCGCCGTGCGTGCCCGAGGTGATGGCCCCCACCATCGACAGGCTGATGAGCGAGGGCATACAGGTGGTGCTGCTGAACACCGACGTGCCGCAGAGCGGGCGGCTGTGCTACATAGGCAGCGATTACCTGCAGGCCGGGCGCATAAGCGCGGAGCTGATAGGCTCGCGGCTGCGCGGCCACGGCAGGGTGGCGGCGATAGCCTTCTCCGACAGCGGCACCATGATACCGCAGAAGCTGACGGGCTTCCGCGAGGAGCTGGCGCACTATCCCGACATAGAGATACTGGGCCCCTACAAGTTCTCGCGCGTGGGCGAGCATGTATATGAGGACACCATGGCGATGCTCGCCTCCGAGCGCCCCGACGCGGTCTACATGACCTACGGCCAGCTGGAGGACGTCGCCCGCGCCGTCGAGGACAGCGGCATGGCCGGCCGGTTGGTGCTGGTGGGTTTTGATACGTCGGTGGGCATACTGTCGCAGCTCAGGCGCCGCACGATATCGGCGGTCATAGCGCAGGAGCCCAGGCAGCAGGGCATGCTGTGCGTGCAGATACTCTACGATTACCTGGCGCAGGGCCTCAAGCCCCGCTCCAGCGTGGTGCATGCGCGGCTGGAGATAGTCACCTCGCAAAACAGCGTTTACTACCGCGAACAATCGCTCAACGTGTTCACCTACAACTACTGGCCCGGTCAGACCGGGCGCTGAGGAGGACTGGTCATGACCACTGCTGTCAAGCCGGCAAAGCGGCCCGGTGCGTTCAAGCGCGGTTTTAACCGCAGCAAGTTTGTATATCTGATGTTTTTGCCGGTGGCGCTGTACTACATAGTGTTCTGCTACCTGCCCATGTACGGAATAATAATCGCCTTCCAGGACTATCAGCCCGGCATGAGCTTCTTCCAGGGCGCCAAGTTCGTGGGACTCAAGAACTTCAACGAGCTGTTTTCCAGCCCCATGTTCCCCAAGCTCATACGCAATACCATCCTGCTCAACCTGTGGTCGCTGTGCATAGGCTTCCCGGCGCCCATACTGCTGGCGCTCATGCTCAACGAGGTGCGTTCCAACAAGTTCAAGCGCACCGTGCAGACGATATCCTACCTGCCCCACTTCATAGCGATGGTCGTGGTCATAGGCATACTCAAGGACGTGCTCTCCAGCGACGGCCTGTTCAACCAGATAAGCAAGTTCTTCTTCGTAAACGTCTGGGGCGGCAATCCGGCCGACTTCAAGCCCACGCTGTACCTCAACATACCGCAGTACTTCCGCCCCATATACACCCTCTCGGGCGTATGGCAGGGCATCGGCTGGGGCTCGATAATATACCTGAGCACGCTGTCGTCCATTGACCCGCAGCTCTACGAGGCCGCCGAGATAGACGGAGCGGGCCGCTTCCGCAAGATGCTCACGGTCACGCTGCCCGGCATCTCGCCCACCATCATAATCATGCTGATATTCCAGGTGGGCGGCCTTATGGCCAGCGGATTTGAGAAGATAATACTGCTCTATCAGCCGCTGACCTACGACGTGGCCGATACGCTGGGCACGTATGTGTACCGCAAGGGCCTGGAGGAATCGCGCTACAGCT
>JBJEUC010000310.1:0-2889 GCA_051883635.1 Candidatus Fimadaptatus sp. | reverse complement strand
TCCTCGCCCGCGCCCTGCCACATTATCGCCGCGCCGGTGGCGAACAGCGGGCCGGACTGCGCGCCGTGATAGCCGTGGCCGTATATCCAGTCGGTGTCCAGCCCGCCGCGCACGTCGAAGCGGAAGCCGTCGCGGAAGTAGGCGCTCTGTATGGGCCCCTGGTTCAGGCTGGGCACTATCAGCGCGCTGCCGCGCACGGATGTGGACAGCACCAGATCCGCGCCCGCCCCGGCCAGCAGCTCTATGGCCTCGGTGTGCGCCGAGTCGTAATGCCAGTCGAATATGACCGTGCCGTCGAGCAGGCGGCGCGCATGCTCCAGGGCCTCCTCGCTGCCGTCGGCCAGGAAGCCCAGCAGCATGTCGCCCCATATGCCCATGCGCCGCCCGCGCGCGGCGAGCAGGTCGCGCACCCAGCAGAAGTAGTCGATGTATATCTGCGCCTTGGTAAGGCCCCGGTAGTGCTCGCGGCAGCGCTCGCATACGCCCAGCGCCTCCACCTCGTCGCCGCCGACGTGGATTATCTCGCTGTCAAAGGCGTCCATGATGTCGCTCAGCGCGGAGCTGACCAGCGCGCGGGTGCGCGGGTTGGAGGCGCACAGCGCGGTGGTGTAGGCGACGCGCCCGTCGTCGGTCGCGGCGTCGTGTTCGCCCAGGTCGTGCATGCCCTGCATGGCCAGGAAGTCCCCCGAGTGCCCCAGCACGTTGAGCGCGGGCACTATGGTCACGTTGTAGCGCGCGGCGTAGCGCTGTATCTCGCGTGCCTGCGCGGGGGAGATGTAGGCCGGGTCGTGCGTTGCGGGTATGGAGGGGAACTGGTAGCGCCATTCGAGATACAGATATACCGTGTTGAACTTGAGCTCGGCCATGGCCCGTATGAAGTGGCGCAGGTACTCCTCGCGGTAGTCCACGTTCATCTGACCGTAGGATATCTGCGCGCCGCGGTGCCGCCACGCGGGCTTGTCGGCGATGAGGCCGCAGGGCAGGCATTCACCGTACTGGCGCGCGATGTGGCTCAGCGTCATGGCGCCGTAGAGCGCGCCGGCGGATGCGCTGGCCGATATGCGCGCGCCGTCGGGCGTTATCTCTAGCACATAGCCCTCCGGGTCATTAAAGCAGTCGCGGTACTCGTCGCCCGAGTATTCGCGCGCAAAGGCGACAGGCAGCTCGCCCGCGCGGGCAAAGCGCTCCGCCGCGCAGGCGAGCACCTCGTCTCCGTCCGGCAGGGGGCACCACAGCGTGCCGCGCGCGGTCTCGCCCGTGAGGTTCACATGGGCGGGGTAGGGGGTGGTCAGCAGCTTTTCCATGACATCAGCTCCTTGTAATGATACTTTATGTGCTGAGTGGAATTATAGTTTCGGCGAAGTCGATTGTCAATGTACAGGGCGCTCATAAATGCTATAAATCGGCGCGGCCCATACTGTACACGGCGCTTCATGCCGCCGAACGCGCGGCCTGCCAGTGTGTCTGGCCGAAGCGCGATGCGGCGCGCGGTCCGAGCGGGAGACGGAGCGCGCGCAGGCCGAACGGACGGCTGCGCTGGGTGTGCCCGCTAGGCCAAATGCCGCTGGGAAAATGGGGGTGGGATATACTCAGGACGATGCCCATCCCGGCTGTTGTCGCGATGAACAAGGCGTATGGGATGGAGAGGAACGCCGGGCTCAGCCGGACGGGAGGTGACAGACACGCCGCCGCTTCACCAAAGTGCTGCGGCGGACATGGGACTTTCTGCGCTCAGTGCGCGGCCCATCCCGGGTGTTGTCGCGAGGAGCAAGGCGCGTGAGATGGAGAGGAACGCCCGGGCTCAGCCGGTGCAGGAGGTGACAGACACGCCGCCGCTTCACCAAAGTGCTGCGGCGGACACGGGACTTTCTGCGCTCAGGGCGCGGCCCATCCCGGCTGTTGTCGCGATGAGCAAGACACATGAGATGGAGAGGAACGCCGGGCTCAGCCGGTGCGGGAGGTGACGCACACGCCGCCGCTTCCTCCAAATGCTGCAGCGGCTACGGGACTTTCTGCGCTCAGGGCGCGGCCCGTACCGGCTGTTGGCGCGATGAGCAAGACACATGAGATGGAGAGGAACGCCCGGGCTCAGCCGGATGGGAGGTGACAGACACGCTGCCGCTTCACCAAACACCGTGGCGGACACTGGACTTTCTGCGCTCAGGGCGCGGCCCGTACCGGCTGTTGGCGTGATGAGCAAGGCGCTTGAGATGGAGAGGAACGCCGGGTTCAGCCGGACGGGAGGTGACGCACACGCCGCCGCTTCTGAACGAACAGGCTTCCCTGCGGGATGCTGCCAATGGTATGCTTCACACAGGAAGCCCTGCGTAAGGCCATTAGTGGGAGCAGGCAGCCTGCTCCCACTAATGCCGAAAGCGCCCCATGCCGCCGCTTCTCCCAAACACTCCCGCCACGCCCTCTCCCCGCAAACAAAACGCCGCAGCGCACACAAGGTACGCTGCGGCGTCGCGCGTTGAGCGGCCGGGCTCAGGAGGCCGGCTGCTCGGGCGCGCTGATTGAGGCGGTGCGTATCACGAACTGCAGCGAGGCTATCTCGCCGTTCTTTTCCGAGGCGAAGGACACCGTGGGCAGCTCCGCGCCGGTCAGGTCGCTTATTATCGAATCTATCTCGCCGTCGATGCTGCCGCTGATGTCGGCCGTCCGCTCGCGCATGAGCGCCGTGCCGTCGGCCAGCTCACCGGCCCCGTGGCTGAGCTCCTCGGCACCGCTCAGCAGCAGGCCCAGCCCGGAATCCTCCTCGTCCTCGCTGCCGTAGGAGCCGGCCAGCTCGGCGGCGCCGTCGACCAGGTCGCCCGCGCCCTCGGCCAGCGCGCCCACGCCCTCGGTGTAGTCGATAACGCCCTCGTAGAACGTGCTCACATCGTCCAG
>JBJEUC010000309.1:0-2891 GCA_051883635.1 Candidatus Fimadaptatus sp. | reverse complement strand
TAGGGGCAAAGGGCTTGTGTGTTGCTGCCGCTGCTCCGCTATGGGATGGAGGCGGCAGAGCGGTGCGTTCTGGCACGGCGCTCTGCCGCAGAGACAAATACGCATATGAAAGCAGGCCGGGAGTATTGTGCCCGGCCTGCCTTTGTATGTATGCCAGTGTGAAGCACATCTGCGGGAGAGCCGAAGCTTTCCCGCGCGTTAGTCGCACCCGACGACGTGCGCCCCGACCGATTCCGCCCGCCGGATAAGGGCTCGCTGCATACGACTATACACTCCGGGCGACCGACATCAGCCCCGGCAGCCGCGCGGCTACGCCTTGTGCGCCAGCAGGCAATACCAGTCGATCTCCTCCAGCGGCCTTTCGATGAAGGCGGGCATGTTCATCACCCTTATGTCGCGGTACCCCAGCGCGGTCAGCTGCTCCTGCACCAGCGCAAGCGGGAAGGGATGGAGATGCTCCTCCCATACGTCCTGGCGCACGATGTGCCCCTCGCGCTCGTAGGCGTTCAGTATGTTAATCGTCACCGTGCCGTCGGCGTGGAAGTCCCATACCTGTACATAGTACACCTTTTCGCCGTCCGGCTTTTCGAAGGGCAGCTGGAAGTTGTGGAACCGCTGGCGGCGCTTGAGCTCGAGATCCCAGTTGCGCGAGTCCAGATATATGTAGCCGCCCGGCCTTACCAGCGCGTCCATCTGGCAAAGCGTTCGGCGCACGTCGGCGTTGTCAACGTGCGCAAGCGCGTTGCCGGTGCTCATAACGCAGTCAAAGCGCCCGTCGAAGTGCTCTGTCAGGCGGCGGAAGTCGCACTTTGTCAGGCGGCAGCGCACGCCGCGCGCGCGGGCGTTTGCCTCGGCCTGCCTGAGCATGGTTTCGCTCAGGTCGGAGCCGCATATGTCGTAGCCCAGGTCGGCCAGGCAGTAGGTGGGGTTGCCCGTGCCTATGCTGCAATCCAGTATGCTCTGTATCCGGGCGCCCTCGAGCGCCGCCCGGTAATGCCGCCGGTAGGCCTCCGCCGAGCGTTCGCTCCAGCGCTCGTCGTATATCTCCGGGTGTTCGTATAGCTCTGCCATGGAACCGTACCTCCTTGCCGTGCCACCGCGCCCTGCGGTGCCCGCGCCGCACGGTGTTCAGTTGCCGATAATTATACCATCTTCCCTGCTCAAAATCAACGTGGCAGGGGCGGGCTGCGCCGTTAGGAATGCCGGGAATGAGCGCGGCCCGCCGCTACAATTCCCGGGACGCGATTTACATTTTTTGCCGTATATGCTACTATATATACGCGGCGCGCGCCGCACATTAAGGCAAGGGGGTATCCATATGAAGTACATAAACTGGCAGCCCGATGCACCGGCTGCGTCGGTCATAGGGCTGGGCTGCATGCGCATATCGAATATGACGGAAAGCGCGGTGAGCGCGCTGATAGACGCCGCGCTCGAAAGCGGCATAAACCTGTTCGACCATGCCGATATATACGGCGGCGGCGAATCCGAGAGCGTGTTCGGCCGCGTGCTGGCTTCCCGGCCGGGCCTGCGCGACCGCATGGTGATACAGTCCAAGTGCGGCATACGCAAGGGCTTTTTTGACTTCTCCGAGGAGCATATAGTGTCATCGGTGGAGGGCTCGCTCAAGCGCCTGGGCATAGAGCGGCTGGACATGCTGCTCCTGCACCGCCCGGACGCGCTCATGGAGCCGGACGAGGTGGCCGGAGCCTTTGAGCGCCTGTACACCGCCGGCAAGGTGGCCGCGTTCGGCGTGAGCAACCAGAACCCCTCGCAGATGCGCAGGCTGCAGCGGGCCACGGGCCACAGGCTCTGCGTGAACCAGCTGCAGCTGAGCGTGGCGCACTGCCCGATGATAGACGCGGGCCTCAACTCCAACATGCACAACGACGCGGGCATAGACCGCGACGGCGGCACGCTGGACTGGTGCGCCATGGAGGACGTGACCGTGCAGTGCTGGTCGCCGCTGCTGTACGGCTTCTTTGAGGGCAACTTCATCGATTCGCCCAGGTTCCCCGAGCTCAATCAGAAGCTGGCGGAGCTGGGTGAGAAGTATGGCGCCAGCAAGGCGGCCATAGCGCTGGCCTGGCTCACGCGCATTCCGCAGAAGGTGCAGCCGATAGTGGGCTCCACCAATCCCGAACGCGTGCGCGCGATGAGCAGGGCGGGCGACATCTGCCTCACGCGGCCCGAGTGGTACGAGCTGTACCGCGCGGCAGGCAAGAAGCTGCCGTAACGGCCATGCTCATCACGGTAAACGACTGCGCCGCGCGCGTGCCCGAGGGGAGCAGGGGCGAGCTGCCGCTCGTAGTGCTGGTGGGCGGCGCGCCGGACGAGCTGGAGGACGTCGCGGCGGCAATGGAGCGCCCCGCAGTGCTGGCGGCTCTGCCCGTGGCCGACTGGAACGCCGAGCTTGCGCCCTGGCCCGCGCCCGGGCTGCGGGCCGGGCAGAGCTTTGGCGGCGGAGCGGAGCGCACGCTCGCACGGCTGGATGAGCTCTGCGCGCGGCTGGACGCGCTGCTGCCTGAGCGCGGCGTCGTGGTGGGCGCGCGCCTGCTGGCGGGATATTCGCTGGGCGGGCTCTGTGCGCTGTGGATGGCTGCGCGGCGCAGCGGCTTTGAGGGCGTGGGCACGATGTCGGGCTCGCTGTGGTATGAGGGCCTGTGCGAGTACCTCGCGGCGCATCCGCCTAATGTGCGCTATGCATATCTGTCGCTGGGCGACCGGGAGCCCCGCGCGCGCGATCCCCGTCTGGCGCGCGTGGGCGAGGGCACGCAGGCGGTGTATGAGCTGCTCAGGCGCGCGGGCGTCGACGCCTGCTTCGAGTGGAACAGCGGCAATCACTTTGCCGATGTACCGCTGCGCATTGCGCGCGGGGTCGACTGGCTCTG
>JBJEUC010000308.1:0-2892 GCA_051883635.1 Candidatus Fimadaptatus sp. | reverse complement strand
GCCCATGACCACGGTGTACGCGGTGGAGCTCGAGGCGATAACGGGGAAGCGGAGGCACCTGAAATAGTCAGACCGGTTTGAGACGACGCGGCCCGGAGCGCGGTGCTCCGGGCCGTGATTTCTACCCACATGCCAGCACATGGCAAGGCCTTCCCTGCAACCGCAGCCGCGCCCCGGATGATACCCTCCGTCGCACGTCTGCGTTCACGTTATCACACTGCGTCACAGCGCGGCAATGGCCGCCGTGGTGGTCTGGCAGACGAAGGGCGCGGTCATCCATCCATCGGCACAGCAAACATGCCCATCTGCACATAGCAGCACTGCCCCTGTAGACGCAACCGCGCCCCGGAAGTAATCTTCCAGAACGCGGATTTTTTTGATGCCGCACGATGGCATGAACGGGCAACAGGCTGCGTGGTCATCCATCCATCGGCACAGCAGACCTGCCCAACCTCACATCGCAGAACGGCCAACGCAACCGCAGCCGCGCCCCGGAGGATATCCCTCCGTCGCGCGGCTGCGTTCACATTATCACCCTGCCTCACATCGCGGCAATGGCCGCCGATGTGGTCGGGCAGACGAAGGGCGCGTCGCCGGGCGCGGGCAGGCAGCCGCTTGCGAACACGCGCTCGAGCGTCTCGTCCATGCCATCGACCACGTTGTAGGAGTCGCCGGGGGTCAGCTCGATGCGCTTTATCATGGCGGAAGGCACGGTGTTTATCGGCATGCGCGTCAGCGCGTCGATGCACAGCATGTGCGGCGTGGCCGTGAGGGTGGTGCAGGGCTGCTTCTCGCCCTGAAGCGCGCGCAGCGCGGCGTAGAACTTGCCGTCGTTGCTGGGCTGCATGGGGTAGATCACGTCGCCCTCGTCGGTATGCGCGCAGAGCGTGAAGTCGGCGTCGCCCCCGCCCAGCAGGGTTATGCGCGCCTTCTCGAAGCGGTAGTCGAGGCGGGGCGCGCCGTTGCGGCTGCCCGCGTGCGAGGCGGCGAACAGGAGGTCCGCTCCGGCAGCGCGCAGCTTTATGAAGGCGGTATCGAAGTTCTCGATGGCGTTGGCGCGGTAGAGCTGGGCCTCTATGGACTCGGGCACGGCGCTCTTGTCCATCTCCTCGCCCAGCATGAACAGCAGGTTGTGAATATAGTGCGCGCAGGCGTTGTTGGCGATGCTGTCGTACACGTCGCGGCCGCTCTCGTCGCGTATCCTGCCGGCCCAGGGCCGCGCGTAGTACTGCGCGCCGCGCGGCCAGTTGAGCATGGTGCGCAGCTCGAGCGCGCGGCCGTAGCGCCCGGCCATTATGTCGCGCTTGAGCGCCAGCACGCCGGGCGCGTAGGACCACTGGAAGCCTATCATGATGGGCCGGCCGTACTGGAGCTCGAGCGCCCGCATCGCGCGCGCCTGGCTGAGCGTCGCGCCTATCGGCTTTTCGCTCAGCACCATTGCGCCGTGCTCCATGGCCGTGCGGGTCTGCTCCAGATGGAACTGTATGGGCGAGGACACGATGCACAGCTCGCAGCTGTCGTGCGCAAAGAACTCGCCGCAGTCGTGATAGACGGGTACACCGGCGGCCTTCAGCTCGGGATAGCGCGCGCACCTCTCGGCAAAGGGGTCGGCAGCGCCCACGAACTCGAAGGGCAGGGCCTCAGCGCTGGGATGCAGCAGCGCGTCCACGTAAAATGCGGCATATCCGCCTATGCCGCACAGAAACACCCGGGGCCTGGACATATGGCATAACCTCCTTGAACGTATGCGTTTGTGCCATTTATTTCAACGCGGCGCAGGCGTTTTCCTGCGCGCGGCGAATAAACTGCGCGCCGGCGCGCCAAATTCACCTTTTTGTCATTATGTCGGGATTGCATCAGCGCCGGGAATGAGTTACAATATAAAGCAAGATGCAAAGAGAGGATGTTATTTGGCTATGAAAAGGGCAATTCTCGCACTCATGCTGGTCTCGCTGCTGGCGCTGTCCGGCTGCATTACCGACAGCGAACCGGTGGCCACGGCGCTGCCGCCCATGGAGACCGCTCAGATCGAGTCCCGTGAGGAACTGTATGAGCTGTATAATCAGATAGATTTCAACATGACCATAGCGGAGCTGGAGGAGACGCTGGGCCCCGCCGCGCGCGACGAGGTCTCGCTGGAGAACAGCACCGGCACCACGCTCACCTGGGAGCGCAACGGCATCTACACTCAGGCGGCGATATCGGACGGCCTGATAGTCGGCAAGGCGGTGAGCGTGGAGGATCCGCGCGCCGTTGCGCCGCTGACGGGCGACGTGCAGTTCGCCAATGTACACAAGATAATCAACGGCATGGACTACGCGCAGATAGTCGAGCTTATGGGCTGCGAGGGCCTGGAGATACTCGCACGCATAAACCGCGACGAATCGCCGGTGACGATAAACCGCCTGATGCGCTGGACCGACCCGGAGACGGGCAGCGTGCTGCAGATACTGTTCAACCAGGACGGCACGGTCTGCACGGACGACAATTCCTCCTCGCTTTATGAGTTCCCCACGCTGGAGCCCGGCGCGACCTACGCGCCCACGCCCACGGCCGACCCCGACGCCAGCCCGCGTCCCACGGCCATACTGACGCCCGCGCCCACCGAGGCGCCGACCGAGGAGCCCACCGAGGCCCCGACCGAGGCCCCGACCGAGGCTCCCACTGCGGAGCCCAGCGCCGCGCCCACGGAAGAACCGGCTGCGGCGACCGACGCGCCTGCGACCGCGCAGGGCTGATACGCCTGACATCGAGCGCCCCGGACGGCATGTCCGGGGCGCTTTGCCTGTCCATGGGGGCAAGGGCAGGCAGAACGGCGGCCGCGCGGGCAGCGGGGCGCGGCAAAATTAAAGCATACGCAACTGAATGTTCGCACAAAGTGCGCTTGCAATA
>JBJEUC010000307.1:0-2897 GCA_051883635.1 Candidatus Fimadaptatus sp. | reverse complement strand
GGCGGGGCATCCTCCGCCCTGTTTTCGTAGGGGCGCGGGCTTGTGCGGAGCGGGTGCCGCTCACGCTGTGGCTATCGTCGGGCAGGCGTGCCGGGGCGGCTGAGGTGCGCGCGGATGTGTCTGAGGGCGGGGGCGCGGCGCGCGGGCGGTTGCCAGAGCAACGGGGCGGGGAAAGCATCCTCCGCCCCGGTTTCGTATGGACGTTGGCTTGTGCGGAGCGGGTACCGCTCATGCTGTGGCTCTCGTCAGGCAGGCGTGCCAGAACGGCTCAGGTGCGCGCGGCTGCGCAAATCAGCCGCCGACGCGAACAGGGCCGGTCGGCTCTCCGCGCGGCCTGGTATGGCTTGCGCGGGGAAGTCGACCGGCCCTGCTCCTGCGGAGCCCGGCGCGCGGGAACTCGGTTCCGCGCCGGACGGCGGGCGATCAGCCCTTTACGGCGCCTATCATGACGCCCTTTACGAAGTAGCGCTGCAGGAAGGGGTATATGACCAGTATCGGCACGGTGGATACCACCACGGTGCAGTACTTGACCAGCTCACGGGTGTAGCTCTCCTCGGCCATCGACGTGACGTCGGTCGTCGCGGACTTGGTGTTGGTTATCAGCACCTCGCGCAGTATCATCTGCAGGGGCCACAGCGTGTTGGTGGGCTGGAATACCAGCGACTGATACCAGCTGTTCCACCACGCCACGCCGTAGTACATCGCGATAACGGCGATAACGGCGGTGGACAGCGGCACGTATATGCGGAAGAATATCTGCAGGTCGGTAGCGCCGTCCAGCGTGGCCGATTCCTCCAGGCTTTCCGGTATGCCCAGGAAGAACGTGCGCATGATTATCATGTTGTACGCGCTCATGGCCCAGGGCAGCAGGAAGGCCCAGCGGGTGTCGTATATGCCTATGTTGCGCACCACGAAGAACAGCGGGATTATGCCGCCCGAGAAGAACATCGTGAACATTATCAGCTTCATGATGATGTTCTTGAGCATGAAGTTCTTGCGCGAGAGCACGAACGCCGCCATGCCGGTGATTATAAGACCCATGAACGTGCCCACAAGGACGTAGAACAGCGTGTTGAGCACGCTCACGCCCAGCTTGGCGTTTTGGAACGTAAGCTCATAGCCGCGCAGCGTATAGGGCGGAAGCGGACCCCAGAGCGGCCCCTCGACCTTCAGCAGGCTCTTGGCGTCGCTGAACGAGGCGAACAGAGTGTACAAAAGCGGATAAACCGTGATGAACATCAGCGCGAGCATGGCGATGATGATTATCACATCCGCGATCATCTCGGTTGGTTTTCTGCCTATCGGCTTAGACATTGCTCAGCCCTCCCTTACCACAAACTGCTGTCGGATATCTTGCGGGATACGGCGTTGGCGCTGATCAGCAGTATGACGTTTATTATCGAATTCAACAGGCCCACGGCCGTGGCGTAGGAATACTGGACCTGCACAAGACCTGTGCGGTAAACGAAGGTCGATATGACGTCGGCGGTCTCCATTACCATGTCGTTATACATAAGTATGATGCGATCCCAGCCCAGGCTCATCAGGTTACCTATGCGCAGTATCAGCAGTATGACTATGGTGGAGGATATGCCGGGCAGGGGGATGTGCCACATCTGCCGCCAGCGACCGGCGCCGTCCACTCGGGCCGCCTCGTAGAGCGCGGCGTCCACGCTGGTGAGCGCGGCGAAGTAGATTATGGAATCCCAGCCCAGCTCCTGCCAGATGTTCATGCCGATATAGAGCGGCTGGAAGTAGGATTCGATGGTAAGCAGGTTGGTCTTGGGCAGACCGAAGAACGTAAGCACATTGGTGAGCAAGCCGTCGGAACGGCAGAATATGACCATAAGGCCGCATACTACTACCGAGGACACGAAGTGGGGCATGTATGTAACGGTCTGCACCACCTTGCGGAAGGCAGTGGAGCGCACCTCGTTCAGCATCAGCGCGAATATGATGGGCAGCGGGAAGCCGAACACCAGCATGCCGATGTTGATGGAGAGCGTGTTGCGCACCAGGCGCCAGAAGAACGGCCCCTGCACGAAGGTCTGGAAGTGTTTGAAGCCGACCCAGGCGCTTCCGGATATGCCCTTGAGCGGCTTGTAGTCCTGAAAGGCGATTATAACGCCGTACATGGGAGCATAGTGGAAAATGACAAAATACGCTATTGCCGGTAATATCATGAGGTACAGCCAGGGGTGCGTACGCATGTTGTCGAGCAGCCTGCGGCCCCAGCTCCTATTAGCCTGTTTGATATCCATCTGCGCCATAACACAACCTCTTCTCAGCATATGATTGCCGGACATGGATATTCAGAATGAAGGGCCTGGCCTTGGCCAGACCCTTCGAGTGATATCCTGTTGCAGTCTGCGATTAACGTACCAGGTAGCGGTCGTAGGCGGCCTGCTGTATGGCGATGACGTCGTCTATGCCATAGGTGTGCAGGGTCTCAACGTAGCCTTCCCAGTTGTCGATGGAATCGTCGCCGCAGATGATCTTGGTGACCTTCTCAAGTATGTAGGTCTTTATGGTGTTCATTATCGGCACCTGAGTCTGGGACTCCTGAGCGGTGAGGCTGATGGTGCCGGGGATGCGGCGGGCGTTGTTGAGGTCGGTGGTCCAGGCCTCCCAGCACTGCGCGTTGATGGGCGCGTTGTACTGCTGGGCTTCCATGTCGGAGGAGTACTCGGAGCTCAGAGCCTGGATGGTGTACTGATAGCGGATGGTGTTGTACTCCAGGTCGGGGTTGTTCAGCATGTAGTCGGAGAAGGTGCGGGTGCCGTCGTCGTTATGGGTGTGGATGACGTTGCCATCCCACTCTTCGGGGCCGAACACCATCAGGTCGATGCCATCGGGGCTGTACAGGTAGTCCAGGCACTTCATCGCTTCCTAGATCG
>JBJEUC010000306.1:0-2913 GCA_051883635.1 Candidatus Fimadaptatus sp. | reverse complement strand
CCTCCAGGTTCGGATTGCCGCTGTGGTCATCGCAGGGAACATACTCCCGCTCCAGGCGCTGCCACAGCCGGTTGCGCTCCTCCGGGGACATGTCCGGCTGCTCATATACCAGCTGCTCGAACTCGTCCTGAAGGCATTCGCGCGCGACAAGGCGTATGGCCTTTTCCAGGTGCATACGGCGATAGTCCTCCGCTCTGTCGCCAAAGAACAGCTCCATATAGGGCCAGGTGAAGAACTCCATGGACATGGCATGCGTCTCGGCCGTCTCGGAGGTGTACCCGCAGCGGTCGCGTATGTCCTCGTCGCGCTTTAAGTATGCCTGGAACGCATGGCCGCCCTCATGACACATGATGTAGGCATTCTCGCTGGTGCCGTCGAAGTTGGCAAATATGAACGGCGCGCGATACTTTTCAAAGGTCATCATGTAGCCGCCGCCGCGCTTGCCGTCCCGTATCTCCACATCGTAGAGCCCGCTGTCCAGCAGGTACTCAATGAACCCCGCCGTTTCCGGGGAGAGGCGGCTATACATCTCCCGCGTCGCCGCAAGGCAGGCCGCCGTATCGCCCCGGGGCACAGGATTGCCGCTCAGGAAGCTGACCCCGGCGTCGTAGCTGTACAGATGCTCAAGCCCCAGCCGCTCCCGCCGCCTGTCGTCCAGCTTGACCAGCAGGGGCACCAGATGCCGCTTCACCTGCATTCGGAAGCGGCCGACCTCCTCCGGCCCGTAGCCGATGCGATACATGCGATGGTAGCTCAGCTCCGCATAGCTCCTAAGGCCCAGCACCTCCGCCTGGCGGTTGCGGTTGGCCACAAGCCGGCCATAGAGCGCCTCCAGCTCCCCGCGCTGCGCCTGCCAGCAGGCCGACACCGCTTCGGCGGCGCGCCGGCGCACCTCGCGGTCCCGGGACTGGGTCCAGTTGGTCATCAGGTTGAGCTTGACGGGCCTCCCCTCCCACTGCACCACTGCGTTGGCGGTCAGGCTGTTGTGGCGGCTGAGCAGCTCGTTCTCCTCCGCCGCCAACGGGATGAGCCGGCTATCGGAGCCCCGCAGGCCCTCCTCCATCATGGCCATTGCCAGTTTGCCCGTCGTCTCCTCCAGCTTTACCCGGAACGGCGAGGCGACTATGAGCCGGTCCAGCTGGCAGCACAGGTCTGTCACGCGGGGGCCGATGTCGTTGTAATAATCCTGTTCGGCCGCATAGAACGGGTCGTTCACATTCATGTCATGGCGGACATAGCACAGCTCCATGGGCGTCATATCAGCGTTGAGCTGATAACGCCTGCGAAGCACGTCCATACAGGCCGCCGCATCCGGCGCCGCCTGAAAATCGCGCATCAGCTCCAGATACCGCCGCTCTATCTCATCAAAGGTAATGCGGCTGTATGGCATATCCTGAAAGTTGATACTGCTCCCCTCCTTTACATCAGCCTGGAGAAGCGAGGATATTCGCCTAAATCCCCTTAAAAACTCTCCCCTATTTTGTATTATATATTGCAAACAAAAAATCTGTCAATTATCGTTTTGCAATTTGAATGAAAAAAGTTGCACATTCCCTACCGGACACGCGGGCGAAGCCCTCTGCGCCGCGCGTACTGGCGCGTGGCGCAGCACGGGCAGCCGTCCGGCGCTTGCATACTGCGCCGGTCAGTCCGTCGGAAGCGCCCTGCTCCGGACATGCAAAAGCGCCTCTCCCCGGCGATGCCCTCGCGGGGAAAGGCGCTTATTCACAATGTCCATGCCCGGCCGGGACGACGCGCAGACTCCTATCCGGCCGGTCGAGCCGCATCCGGCCCGTGCCCGCCGCGCCCTTGCCCGGGCGGCTACGGCTGCGAGGGCTGGGCCGCCCGCTTCCTGACCGGCACCTGTATCTCCGACAGCCACTGGCTCTCGTCATCCCTGTTCCAGACGCCGTCGATATAGCTCTCCCGTATCTCCCCGGCTATCTCATACCCGTTTTCCTCGATATAGCGCAGCACGGTCTCATACGACTCCGCGAACGTGCGGTAGGAACCCCTGTGGAATATGCAGGCCGCCTGGACGCCGGGCAGCGTCTTGAAGCGCAGGCCCCGGGCTTCTTCCCGGGCCTCGACCACCGACTCGCAGATGTCGACCAGTATGTCCGCATCCCTGTACCCCGATTCCGGATAGCCCGTGAAGCAGTATTCCGGCAGGGCGCATTCGCAGCCCGCCTGCTCCATGAGCGCGCCCATCTCCGGCATCCGCTCAAACAGCCCGTCGTAGGACTCCAGCCGCACGCGCATATAGGCCACGGTGGTCGCCGGGAGGGTCTTTATCAGCACCGGCGCAGAGAGCCGCGCCCTGCGGGGCGACAGATAGCCGTCCACCACGGCGAGCTGATGTGTGAGCTCCGCGATTCTTGAAAGCAGCTCGGTCTTTTTCTTCATAAGCACCGCTTCCTCATCGACGCCCGAGCGTATGCGGGCTATCTCCTCCAGCGTGAAGCCCGCCTGCTTGAGGGCCGTTATCTGATGGAGCACCGCCATCTGGGAAAGCGTGTAGTACCGGTATCCGGTCTCGGGGCTTATCAGCGCCGGCAGAAGCAGGCCCTGTTCCTCGTAAAAGCGAAGGGCCTTGACGGTGACGTGGTTCATCGCCGCGAACATGCCTATCCTGTAGAGCGTATCGCTCGTCCTCTCTTCGCAGGGCCTGTGTTCCTGTTTCATGTCCATACTCTTACTCCCATCTGAACGTTCTGACGGCTACGGCCCCGCAGATGACCGCTATGGCGGCAAGTGCGACCACCGGCAGTGCAATGCTATCATAGCACCCCATGGACACCGATTTCAACAGCCTTATGCCCACGCCCAGGGGCATCCATCCGGCAACGGCCCGCAGCGGTTCCGGGAACACCTCCGCCGGGATGGTGGCTCCGGAGAACAGCAGCATCGGGA
>JBJEUC010000305.1:0-2915 GCA_051883635.1 Candidatus Fimadaptatus sp. | reverse complement strand
AAACATAAACGTTTGCTCCCCACAAATGCATTCCCGTTCCGGTCGCTGCCCGGCAATTCCGCAGGATCTCAGGCGGCCGGCCCAGGGCGCTTAAAACCGGGGCAACGCGCTGCGGGCGCGGGAGAGCCGCGCCCTCCCGCGCCCGCAATGCGCCCGGCCCGCGCTCACGCGGAGAGCTGCTCCGCCGCCTCGCGCGACTGTATGCGCCATATGCACATGCCCAGTACCATAGCCAGCACGCACAGCGCGCCGGTGAGCACAAAGGGCAGCGACCGGTCGATGTCCGAGAGCATGCCCGCCACCACGCCCGACGGCGAGGTCACAAGCATGGTCATCGCGTAGAACAGCCCCAGCATGCGGGCGCGCTCCTCCACGTCGACGTTGAGCACCTGCAGCGACGACGTCACCGGGTTGAGCACCGACAGCGCCAGCGCCTCGCCCGCCACGGCCACCACCACCAGCCAGTACTGCCCCGCCGGCATGAACACCATCAGCAGCTGCACCGCGAGGTACACCGAAAAGCTCAAGAGCATTGGCGCCCTGAAGCGCGTGACCGACACGCGCGGCACCACCGCGAAGTAGCACACCAGCATCAGCAGCGAGCGCACGGTCGAGAATATCGAGAGGTTTTCGGCGGCTATGCCCAGCTTGTCCTGCACCAGCAGCGCCCAGAAGCTGTCGTTCACGTTCTTCATAGTGGCGAAGCAGGCCAGCAGGCCTATCGTGAGCATGACCTTGCGGTCGCGCAGCATGCGCCCGAGCACATGGCGGCTGTCCAGCAGGTGGGTCCATATGCTGCGGTCGCGGAACTCCTCGCGGCGGCGGCGGCCTATGGCCGTCTCGTGCGAGAGCTTGAACAGTATCAGGAACTTGCTCGTCATCATGACGAAGGTTATGCCGTACAGCACTCGCATCGTGGGTATCACCGAGTATTCCTGCACGAAGAAGTAGGCAAGCGGCGCGATGAACCCGGCCACCAGCCCCGCCACGTGGGATATCGAGTACATGTGCACCAGCTTCTCCTCGGGCGCTTCCTCTATCAGCAGCAGCCCCCAGGAGTTCTCGGTCACGCGCCACATGCCGTTGAATATCGCCGCGGCCAGGAACCACCAGTAGTTCTGCGCGCACATCCACAGAAGCGAGGGCACGCTCCAGGAGAGTATGTCGAATATGACCGTACACAGCCTGCGCCCCAGCTTGTCGGTGAGCGGGCCGCTGAGCAGCGCCCACACCATCTGCGAGGCGAAGAACACCGTGGACACCGTGCCTATCTCAACGGGGTTAAGGCCCAGCGCGGCCATATACACCGACGCAAACGGCAGGTACAGGTTGTACGGAATGCCCCACAGCGGCTCGGTCCACAGGCATGCGCGCTCGTTGCCCTTGAGCGTCACCAGCGTGCGCATGAGCGGATTTGCCATTATCAGCCTCTTGAGCCTGCCCATATCACTTACCTCCCTGCCGGCGCGCGTATTCCGCGGCCGCCTCGATGAATTCGCGTATCATGGCCCGCTGCGGCGCGCTCACATCGGCGCGCACCTGCGGCTCCACCATGTACTCGGGATGCCACTGCACGCCGCGCACGTACAGGCTGCCGGGCCTGTCTATCGCCTCGACAAAGCCCTCCGGCGCGAACGCCATCGGCGCAAGGCCCTCCGCCAGGCGCTTTATCGCCTGATGGTGCATGCTGTTCACCGGCATGGTCTCTGCGCCCCACAGCCGCGCAAGCGGCGAGTCAGGCGCAAGCGTCACGCCGTGCGAGGGCTCGCCGTAGGGCTCAGGCTGCTGATGCGCGCTCGCGCCCGGCTCCACCTGCGCGCCCACGTCCTGATACAGGCTGCCGCCCAGCGCGACGTTCATCACCTGTATGCCCCGGCATATGCCCAGCATCGGGATGTCCCGCGCCACCGCGCGGCGTATCAGCTCTATCTCGTAGGCGTCGCGCGGCAGGGTGATGCTGCCGCAGCAGGGCAGCGTCTCCTCGCCGTAGCGCGCGGGCTCCACGTCGTCCCCGCCGGTCAGCAGCACGCCGCTGCACGCGTCGAGCTGCGCCTCCAGCTCGTCCCCCGACGCGCCCAGCGGCAGCAGCACGGGGTTGCCGCCCTCCGCGCGCAGCATGGAAAGGTAGTTCTCGCGCACCGACAGCACGCGCTTCTCATCATTGTACGAGGTGATAACACCTATCACAGGCTTCATCTTTACTCATCCTCTCCGGGCGCGTCCTGCGGGAAGGAGCGCTCCCTGACAAAATAGGCGGCCATGAGCAGCACCGCCGCGCCGGTCCACGCGGCCACCTCCGCTATGAACACGCCGTCCTGGCCTATCACGCCGGGCAGCAGCAGCACGCAGCCCACGCGCATTATCAGCTCCATCACGCCCGAGACCATGGGAATGACGGTATCGCCCATGCCCTGCAGCGCGCTGCGGTAGGCGTGCAAAAGGTACAGTATGAACAGGCCCGCGGACATCGTGAACAGGTACCGGTAGGCGATGTCCAGCACCTGCGCCGTCTCCTCCGGGTCGCCGGATACGAACAGCGTGAGCACATGGCGGCCCACCAGCATCATCACCGCGCCAATGGCAAACGCCGTTATAAGGGCCATCACGGTGCAGGAGCGCATGCCCCGCCGTATGCGGCGGTAGCGGCAGGCGCCCTTGTTCTGGCCCGTATAGGTGGATATGGCGTAGCCATACGAAATGGCGGCCATCTCCAGCAGGCCGTAGAGCTTGTTGGTGGCGGTATATCCGGCGATGAACAGGAAGCCGAAGCCGTTCACCACGTACTGCACCACCAGCCCGCCCACCGAGATTATCGTGTTCTGCAGCGCCACGGGCGTGCCCAGCTTCATGAGCCGGCCCATGAGCGCGCGGCCCTCGATGAAGTGGCGGCGGCCTATATGCACCTGCGGTATGCT
>JBJEUC010000304.1:0-2915 GCA_051883635.1 Candidatus Fimadaptatus sp. | reverse complement strand
GGCTACATCGCCCGCAAGTACAACCAGATAACCGACTTTGGCAAGCTCATGGATCCGCTGGCGGACAAGCTGATGGTGATAGCCATGCTCGTCATGCTGGTCGTAAAGGCGTTCATACCCGCGTGGGTGCTGATAGTGGTGGTCTGCAAGGAGCTGATGATGGTACTGGGCGCGGCGCTGCTGCTGGGCGGCCGCAAGGTAGTGGTAATGGCCAACAAGCAGGGCAAGGCGGCCACGGCGGCCTTCTTCGCGGCGATAGTGCTGGCATGCATGAGGGACGTATGGCTGCCGCTGTGGACGGTGGGCACGGGGCTGATGTACGTGGCGGTCACGCTGTCGATAATCGCCATGATAAGCTACGCGCGCGCGTACCTGATACAGGGCCGCAACGACCGCACCGTAAAGCCGGACGAAAAGTGAGTCCGTTTGCGCGCCGGGCGGCAAAAGTTAACCTGCGCGCCTTGCAAAAGCGGGCCGGGTCGGGTATAATAGGGGCCATGATGATAGCCGCTGGCCGATGACCGGGAGGAGTAGGCGCGCCGCGGGCCCCTCAGAGAGAGCGATGTTTGCTGCGATTCGCTCGGGGCCGGGAGCCGAAGGTCGCCCGCGAGGCGGCGCGAGGGAGCGCCTCCGCAGGGAGGCGGCGCGGGGACGCAAGGCGCGGCCCGCGCGCAGCGAAATCGCGTCCGGGAGCGCCCGTTACAGCGCGCGCATGCGCATGCATGCCCTGAGGCGGGGCCCTGTGTCCCGTAAAGCAAGGTGGTACCACGGAGCGATCCGTCCTGCGGGATGGAGCGCTCCTGTTTTTTGCCGGCGGCGCAAAGCAACGAGGTGGTGATGCTCATGTCAGGGGTCGCATTCAATATGCCCGATACCGAAGCGCTGATGGAGTACGTCCGGGCCTACGCGCCCACCGTGCTGGTATGGTGCGCGATAGCGCTGGCGGCATCGCTGGCGCTCAGGCTGGTGCTCATGCTGTTCCACAAGCGCTCCGCGCTGCTGCGCGCGGTGAACTGGCTGGCGCTGGTGGGCGGCGTGGCTGCGCTGGGCGGGTACTGGATACTGACCGGCGAGGTGCCAAACGTCGTGGATGACGCATACAGTGCGCTCAGCGGCGTGCAGCTAAGTGTGCCCGGGCAGCTGGCCCAGGTCAGCATGACCGGCATAATCATACTGGCGGCCGGCGCGGTCGCGGCGTTTCTGTCGGGCCCGCTGTCGCGCATGTTCTCCAAGGGAGAGGGCGCGGGCGACGTGGAGATAGTGATAAAGACCATAGGCTGGCTGGTATGCGTGCTGGGCGCGCTGGTCACGTTCGGCGTGATATAGGGGGCGCGTATGGACGAGTTTGAGCCCCTGCGCGCGTTGCTGCGCGCGTGCGGCTATCGCCAGCGCCTGGGCGACCGGCGCGAGCAGTGGTCGCACCCGTTGACGCGCCGGGCGATACTGATAATCACAATGCGGCACAGGGGTCGCATACGCCTGTGCGCCGAGCGCGTGGGCGAATACGCCGCCGGGCTCCCGCCGGCGCTCAGGGAGCACATAAGGCGCGGCATGAACTGCAGCGGCGACTGCGTGCCCTGGGGAGGCGGCAAGCCCTGCCCGGGCGGCTGGCGCTTTGAGCTGGAGGGCGAGCGCTATGAAAAGTGCCGCTACAACGAGTTCGCGTTCACGCCGGGGGAGGCGGACATGGACGAGCTGGAGCTGTTTTTGCGCCGCGAGCTCATCGCGCGCGGCGAGCTGCCCCCGGAGGCAGACTGATATCTGATACAAGCAGAATAATTTGCAAGAGGAGATAGGTTCACATGGCAGAGATATTCAAGCCCGAAAGTTCGGAAATGGCCAAGACCTGGAACCCGCAGGAGGTGGAGGAGAAGCTCTACCACGAGTGGGAGGAGAACGGTTACTTCACCGCGCACCGCGAGGAGGGCAAAAAGCCCTTCTCGATAGTGATGCCGCCGCCCAACATAACCGGCCAGCTGCACATGGGCCACGCGCTGGACGCGATGCTGCAGGACGTGCCCACGCGCTACCATCGCATGAAGGGCGACCCCACGCTGTGGCTGCCCGGCACCGACCACGCCGCCATCGCCACCGAGGTGAAGATAGTGGAGGCCCTGGCAAAGGAGGGCCTGACCAAGGAGAAGCTGGGCCGCGAGGAGTTCCTGAAGCGCGCCTGGGAGTGGAAGCGCGAATACGGCGGCCGCATAGTCAACCAGCAGCGCCGCATGGGCATAAGCTGCGACTGGAGCCGCGAGCGCTTCACCATGGACGAGGGCTGCTCCCGCGCCGTGCGCGAGATATTCTGCCGCCTGTATGAGAAGGGCCTCATCTACCGCGGCAGCCGCCTCATCAACTGGTGCACCGAGTGCCAGTCGGCCATATCGGACGCCGAGGTGGAGCACAAGGAGATGGACGGCAGCTTCTGGCACATACTCTACCCGGTAAAGGAGACCGGCGAGATGCTGGAGCTGGCCACCACCCGCCCCGAGACCATGCTGGGCGATACCGCCGTGGCCATCAACCCCAATGACCCCCGCTACGCCCATCTGCACGGCTGCCACGTGGTGCTGCCGCTGATAAACAAGGAGATACCGATAGTGTGCGACGAGCACGCCGACATGGAAAAGGGCACCGGCGTGGTCAAGATAACCCCCGCCCACGACCCCAACGACTACGAGGTGGGCCAGCGCCACGACCTGCCGCTGGTGCGCGTGTTCACCTATGACGGCCATATGACCGGCGCTGCCGACAAGGCCGAGTACGACGAGCTGCTCTCCTCCGGCAAGGCCGGCAAGAACGAGCCCGAGGTGCTGGACTGCGGCAAGTACGCCGGCATGACCACCTTGGAGGCGCGCAAGGCCATAGTGGCCGACCTCACCGAGCTGGGCCTGCTCAAGAGCGTGGAGTCCATAAAG
>JBJEUC010000303.1:0-2920 GCA_051883635.1 Candidatus Fimadaptatus sp. | reverse complement strand
TCGTGGTTCCGGGACTATGTCTATATCCCGCTCGGCGGCAACCGCGTGAAAACGCCGCGCTGGCTCTGCAACCTCGCCATCGTGTGGCTGCTGACCGGCCTGTGGCACGGCGCGGCGTGGAATTTCGTGCTCTGGGGCGCGCTCTACGGCGTCGCGCTGATGGTTGAGAAGCTGTTTCTGGGCAAATGGCTCGAAAAAGCGCCGCGCGCCGTCGGCCATGTCTACGTGCTGCTGCTCGTGACGCTCGGCTTTGTGCTGTTCAACGCCGACTCGATGGCGCAGGCGGCGGGCGACCTCGCCGGGCTGTTCGCGTTCGGGCGTCTGCCGCTGGCGAACGCGGAGGCGCTCTATTACCTGCGCGACGGCGAAAAGCGCCTGTGCGAGCGCACGGCGTTCACCTACGACGCGGGCGACGCTGAGTACGCCCGGTACACCGCCGCGCTGGACGCGGAGTCCCGCGAGATTACCGTGGTGCTCGCGCCCGGCCAGGCGGGCGAGACGCGCATGACCTACGCCGTGGCCGGGGACGCGACCCTCAGCTTCATGCTGGGCGAGGGCGGGCGGCTGTTTGCCGACGAGCTCTGCACGCAGGAGGTGCCCGCGCAGGGCGCGGCCGCCGATTTCACCCAGGACACGTATTACGCCCTTGCGGGCTGACGGGGGGGACCAGAGCCATGCCGGAAAACGTAAAGCCCAACCGCTGCGTCATCATCTGCGCTTCGCCCGAGTTCCATCTGGCCGCTCTGCGCGCCGACGACTACATAATCGCCTGCGACGGCGGCTATGAACACGCTGTGCGCAGCGGCGTGCGGCCGCATCTGGTGCTGGGCGATTTCGACTCCTACGCGGGCGAGGTGGCGGGCGATATCCCCACGCTGCGCGCGCCCTGCGAAAAGGACGACACCGACACCATGCTGGCCATAAAGCTGGCGCTCAGGGAGGGCTACCGCGACTTCCTGCTGCTGGGGGCCACCGGCGGCCGCCTGGATCACATGCTGGCCAACATCAGCGCCGCCGTCTACATCGCCGGGCACGGCGGCTCCTGCGTGATAGAGGACCGCTTTAACCGCGTGCATGTGCTCAGGGACGGCAGCCTCACGCTGCGCGGCCTGAAGGGCCAGACGCTGTCGGTGCTGTCGTACACCGACGAGGCGCAGGGCGTAACGCTCACGGGCATGAAGTACCCGGCGGAGGACTACACCATGACCAGCGCCTTCCCGATAGGCGTGAGCAACGTGGTGGAGTCCGACGAGTGCAGCGTAACTGTGAAGCGCGGCGTGCTGCTGGTGATAGAGGAGGGCGTGCGCTGAGGGCGCTCCGGCCCTGCACATGAGCCAGTCAGGGCCGCGGCCCGGGCGGGCTGTGCTATGCCCATCACCTTCCCGATAGGCGTGAGCAACGTGGTTCAGTACAACGAGTTCTGCGTAACGAGAAATCGCGTCGTGCACTGAGGGCGCTCCGGCCCTGCACATGAGCCCGTCAGGGCCGCGGCCCGGGCGGGCCGAACCATGCCCGGCGTGCGCGCGCCATGACAGGCCCTTCCACTGGAGCCACCCGCGATGCTCGCGCGCCGCGCCATCCGCATAAACCCGTCGCGGCGGGGAAGCGCAAAATCCCAAAGTCCGTGCGCTTAATGGGATCAAATTTTTCGCAGGCGGCCTTGATGACGGAGCGGGTGGGTAGTATAATCAGAGGTGGAGCGTATATGCCCGTGCGCGGGCGCAAGGAGGAATATGTATGGCAACTCTGACGATAAAGCCCGACGAGGAAAAGCGCGTAAAGGCGCTGGGCTTTCTCAGCAACAAGGGTACGGACAACTTTTCGGGCCGCGTTATCACCGTAAACGGCAAGGTGACGGCCGCGCAGATGGCCTGCGTAGCCGAGGCGGCGCGCCTGTTCGGCAACGGCACGGTCACGATGACCACGCGCCTCACCTTCGAGGTGCAGGGCATACCGTTTGACAGGATAGAGGACTTCCGCGCCTACATCGCCTGCGAGGGCCTGGTGACCGGCGGCACCGGCGCCAAGGTGCGTCCGGTCGTGTCCTGCAAGGGCACCACCTGCCGCTTCGGCCTTATCGACACCTTCGGCCTGTCGGAGAAGGTTCATCACGCCTTCTTTGAGGGCTATGGCAGCGTCAAGCTGCCGCACAAGTTCAAGATAGCGGTGGGCGGCTGTCCCAACAACTGCGTCAAGCCCGACCTCAACGACGTTGGCATAGTGGGCCAGCGCATACCCGCGTTTGACGCGGAGAAGTGCCGCGGCTGCAAGAAGTGCGGCGTGGAAAAGGAGTGCCCGGTGCACGCCTCCGCCGTACAGGACGGCAAGCTGCACCGCGACGAGACGGTATGCAACAACTGCGGCCGCTGCGCCGACAAGTGCTACTTCGGCGCGATGACCGGCGGCGACGTCGCGTACAAGGTGTACGTGGGCGGCCGCTGGGGCAAGCAGACCGCGCAGGGCCGCGCGCTCAGCCGCCTGCTGACCAGCGAGGACGAGGTGCTGTCGATGATAGAGAAGTGCATACTGCTCTTCAAGAAGTGCGGCCAGCCCGGCGAGCGCTTCGCCAACGTGATAGACCGCATCGGCTTTGACAAGGTCGAGGAGGTGCTCTTCTCGGACGAGCTGCTGCGCGAGAAGGAGGCCATACTGGCCGAATAAGCCATCCGGGGCAGGCATATGCCCGCTGCGCGGTCCTGCGCGGCGGGCATTTTGCGCTCCGGAGGGGGAAAGGCGCGCATTCTGATGCGGCGTATTTACTTTGATGCGGGGCATTGCCGTGCCGATATGCGCTTACGCAATGCCTCAAACGAAAGACCGCCAACGGTGCAAAGCCCGTCGGCGGTCAAAACTGCATTTGCCTCACAGCCCGGATGTATTGTACGAGCCAGTGGCGTCGCTGGCATCAGCTTCAAAGGTC
>JBJEUC010000302.1:0-2922 GCA_051883635.1 Candidatus Fimadaptatus sp. | reverse complement strand
TCGCGGGCAGGCAATCAGCCCCCGCTGCGTCACTCCGCGCGCAGCACCCGCGCGGAAGCTACCCCCATGCACAACGCATGGGTTCGCAGGCAAGCAGCCCCGCTGCGTCACTCCGCGCGCAGCACCCGCGCGGAAGCAGCCCTCATGCGCAGCGCATTGGTTCGCGGGCCATCAACCCCTCCCCTCACTCCGCGCGCAGCACCCGCGCGGAATGCGGCGGCATGTCGAACAGCGTCACGTGGCCCTCGTATTCGCCCATCGGCGCGTCGGTCCAGAAGTCGCTCACGCGCACGCGCTTTTTGAGCGGCACGGCTATCGACTTTACGTCGTCCGAGTGGTTGAACACGCATATCAGGCCCCTGGACTCTATGCGGCCCACCTCGAACGAGTCGTCGTCGTACACGGCGGCCTCGCCGGCCACGGCCATCATGCGCCGGAGCACGTCCAGGTTCTTCTCGCTCATCTCGTCCAGCTTGTCGCCGGAGGTCACGACGCCGCCGCAGGCGACTATGTACGCCTTGTGGTACTCGAACTCGTCGTCGGTCAGCTCGCATATGCCGCGGTGGTAGACGCCGCCGCGCATCTCGCTGCGGTCGCGCTTTTCCAGCACCACGCCGTCGGGGTCGTTTATCCACAGCCGCCCGTTCTGCCAGCTGCGGCCGGTCAGCTCCTCCATGTTGCCGCCCACGCGCTTCCAGTCGCGGAATATGTCGTTGGTCTCGCGGTTGCCGTCCACCAAGCCCAGCTGCGCCCAGAACGGCGCGTTGCAGCCCAGTATGTAGCTGTCCGCGCCGACCTCCTCGTTTATGCCCTCGAACACGGCGCGGAAGGCCTCCACGCGGGTCTTGTGCGGGTCATGATGCACGCCCGGCAGCGCGCCGTAGCTGGTGAAGTCCAGCTTGAAGTAGCGTATGCCCCATTCGTCGTGGAACACGCGCACCACATGGCGCAGGTAATCCACAGCCGCGGGGTTGGTGCCGTCCAGCACGTACCAGTCGCGGTTGAAGCAATGCTCCTGGCTGGGCTTGCCGTCCTCGCCCATGAGCAGCCAGTCGGGATGCTCGCGGAAGAGCCTGGAGCGCTTGCTCACGGTAAAGGGCGATATGTAGCCCGCCGGTTCGCAGCCTATCTCGCGTATGCGCGCGCATATCTCCTTCATGTCCGCGCCGGTCTCGGGGTTGGGTATCAGCCAGTCGGTGGTGGACTGGTAGCCGTCGTCTATCTGTATGCGCCTGAGCTCGGGTATGCGCTCGTGCATGGCGCGCGCCTGCTCGTACATCTCCTCGGCCTTGATGCCGCTTATCGCGTGATAGGAGCACCAGCCGAAGGGCAGCTCGGGGTACTTGCGGCGCGGGTGATTGACGTTTATGCGCCGGGCCAGCTCCGCAAACAGCGCGTCGCGCTCCGCGCCGAACAGCGCGCAGAACTCCTCGAACTGCCACTCCTCGCCGGGGCGCAGCTCTATGTCCTCGCAGTCCATGACTATCTCAATGTAGTTGTCGCGGAAGCGGAACTCGCCCATGAACCTCGAGCAGCTGGCAAACGCCATCAGCGCGCGGTCGCACTGGGTGGGCGACAGCAGCATGAGCGAATACGCCGTATAGGTATCGGGGCTGAACGGGCTCTTCTTCAGGCGGAAGAAGCTCTCGTCCGAGCCGTACTTGCCTATGTTGTGGGGCTCGTGCAGCGTGCCGCCATGCTGCGAGAGCATATGGAAGCCCTCGGCATAGAACGGGCAGCTGGCCGCTACCGGGAAGCGCCCCTGCATGAGCGCCACCTCGCGCACGCGCACCGGGCTGTCGCCCAGGTTGACCAGCGCGGCGCGGCAGCTGTCGCCGCTCCAGGTGCGGGTGAGCTTGAGCTCGCTGCCCGCGAGCGTTCCGTCCGTCAGGCGCACCTGCGCCGGCAGACCCTGCAAAAACTTGATATCGAACATATGCCAACACGCCTTTCCCAAGTGTTATACCACATTATAGCACACAGGCGGGGCGGCGGACAGCCCTGCGATATCTCGCGCCGTACTGACCGCCGCCCCGGATTCACTTGCCGCGCCGATTAGTTGGCGACGCCGTAGATGTTGTCGTAGCCCTTCTGCAGCAGCTCGACATACTGCTCCACGCCGTAGCCCTCCAGGTCGCTCAGGTACTGGTCCCAATCGCCGTCAAGGCTCTTGGCGCCGGTAATGAACTGGGCCATGGACATGGTCACATAGTCGCTGATGGTAGTCTTGAGGTCGTTGTACTTGCCGGTCTCGTCACCCTCGAGGTAGAAGGTGTTGGGCACGGCGTCGATGAGGTATGGAGCGTAGAGGTTCTCGGTCTCGCTCTCTATGCGGGCCTCGAATATGGTGGGATCGGTGGCCAGCTTCTCGGCTTCGGCCATCGGGCTCCACTGGGCGCGGTGCTCCTTCAGGCCGAGTATCGGGCCATAGGAGAAGGACTCGTTGGTGTACTGGTCGGAATCGGGCAGGAACTGCCATACGTAGTCGCCGCCCAGCACGTTCTGCTGGCCCGCCTCGGCATACTGCCAGCCGTGGCCCTCAGCGCCGTAGTAGCGGATTATGGAAGCCTCGGGCTGCATGGCCGCGTCTATCCAGGCTATGGCCGCCTCGGGGTTGGCGCAGCGGTCGGTTATCTCGAAGAAGCCCTGCAAGTTCATGTTGATGAACATGTTGGTGGAGGCGTACTGCACGCCCTCGGGGCCCTTGAGGGGCTCTATGGCCACAAAGTTCTCGTAGGTATAGGCGTTCTGCATGTCGGTCATGTAGATGGCGCCCGGGAACGCGCCCACCAGGGTGGGATCGTTGCCCACGGTCTGCTTGAACTGGCTGCCCTCCTGGGTAAAGGCGGCGGCGTCGACCAGGCCCTCGGTGTAGAGCTTGTTCAGGTAGCGCAGCGCCTCACGGTACTCTTCCTTGTTGGC
>JBJEUC010000301.1:0-12115 GCA_051883635.1 Candidatus Fimadaptatus sp. | reverse complement strand
TCGTTGGTCTTGGTGGCGACTTCCTTCACCAGCTGCGCGCCCATGTTCTCAAAGGGATCCTGCAGCTCGATGTCCTTGGCGATGGTCACGCCGTCGTTGGTGATGAGGGGGCTGCCGTACTTCTTGTCCAGCACCACGTTGCGGCCCTTGGGGCCCAGGGTTATCTTAACGGTATCAGCCAGCGCATTGATGCCCGCTTCCAGAGAGCGGCGCGCTTCTTCGCCATACTTTATCTGCTTAGCCATGATTATTGCCTCCTGAAATCTGCTTTGCTCTACTTAATTATTCCACTATGCCCAGTATATCCGACTGGCGAACGATTATCAGTTCCTTGCCGTCGAGCTTTATCTCGTTGCCCGCGTACTTGGAGTAGATTACCTTGTCGCCCGCCTTTACCTGCATGGTGACTTCCTTGCCGTCCACATTGCCGCCGGGGCCCACCGCGATGACCTCAGCCATCTGCGGCTTTTCCTTGGCGGAGCCGGGCAGCACTATGCCGCTGCGGGTGGTCTCTTCCGCCTCAACGTTCTTGATAACCACGCGATCGCCCAAAGGCTTGATGTTCATGATATAACCTCCTTAAAGGTGAATTTACTCTTGTTTGTTAGCACTCTCGTGTGTCGAGTGCTAACTGATTACAGGTGATAGTTTATCCAAAAAGCCGGATTCTAGCAATGGCCGCGTGGGCCCGTTAAGCAGGTCTATTCCGGTAAAAAGCGATGTTTTTCAAATTGTCATCTGTTTTCTTTTATTTTCTTGCGTTTCTAGCGTTTTATGCCCGATATCGCATTTCATGCGCCCAGGTAACGCAATCCTTACACTCGCGCCGCAAGCCGATTGACAGCACAGCGCTCAAGATGATACAATATTGGCAACTAAAGCGCATGACAGGAGCGTTCGTATGGATAAATGGGATAAAAGGTTCATGGAGATGGCCGACCTGGTGTCCACCTGGGCGAGCTGCTACCAGCCCAACCGCAAGATAGGCGCGGTGATAGTGAAGAACAAGCGGGTAATGACCACCGGCTACAACGGCGCTCCGGCCGGCATAAAGACCTGCCGCGAGCGTGGCGAGTGCCTGCGGCGCAAGCTGAACATACCCTCGGGCCAGCGGCAGGAGCTGTGCTACGCGGTGCACGCCGAGCAGAACGCCATCATACAGGCCGCCAAGCTGGGCATTTCGATAGACGGGGCCACGCTGTACTGCACCCATCAGCCCTGCGTGATGTGCGCCAAGATGATAGTGAACTCGGGCATAGTGCGCGTGGTCTACCGCGAGGGCTACCCGGACGAGTTTTCGCTGGAGATACTGCGCGAGGGCGGCGTGCAGCTGGAGCGGGTAGAGCCGGAGAACAAGTGAAGCAGCGCGGCGCGAAATGGCACGGGCCCTCCCGCGCTATCCTGACATTATCGACAAAAAGAGGGATGAAGCGCCCGCAAAGGCGCTCCATCCCTTATACCATAGGCAAAGTTGCGCAGGACAGCCGGTTCGATCGTAAGTGACGGCTTGTACGTCACTTACGTTATTTGGGGGAGCAAGCATTTACGTTTGCTCCCCAAAGTGCATTCCCGTTCCGGTCGCGTCGAAAGGTCGGGGCAACGCTCTGAGGGATGAAGCGCCCGCAAAGACGCTTCATCCCTCTTTTTGCCCTATCAGCCGCTCACAGCACCGTCACGTTCTTCGCGCGCGGCGCGCAGCTCGCCTTCAGCCTGAGCGCGACCGCCGCGCGTGCGGTCCTGGACAGCGTGCGCGCGCCCTGCGGGCAGCTCGCCACGCAGCGCATGCAGCCTATGCAGGCGTCCGCATCGGCGCGGCCGGGTGCGGCGGCGTCTATCGCCCCCATCGGGCACAGCCGCGCGCAGGCCCCGCATGAGGTGCAGCCCTCGCCCGCCAGCGGCCTGAGCGGCCGCGCGGCGGCGCGGCGGTAGGGCTCGTCCCCGCCCAGCCGCACGCAGCCGTCCTGCGCCGCACCCAGCGCGCCCAGCTTCACGCGCGCCTTGATGGCAAAGGCGCGCAGCTCGGCCCGGTCGCGCTCGTCCGGCCGGCCCGCGCAGAACTGGCGCGCCAGCGAATGCTCGGTCGCCACGGCGGCCGCCGCGATGGGCACAAAGCCGTTGCCGGTCAGTATGTCGCCCAGCTCGCGCAGCGCGTCGTCCACCGCGCGCCCGCCAAACGCCACCAGCGGCAGCGCCGGCGCGGCGTTGCCCAGGAAGTGGGTCAGCCGCCGCGCGGCCGGTTCGGGCACGCGCCCGCCGTAGCAGGGCACAGCCGCCAGCACCAGCTCGCGCGGGCCGAACTCGCGCGAGCGCGGCGTGCTGGGGCCCGTTATGTCTATCTCCTCCACGGGCGCGCGGAACTCGCCCGCAACCATGCGCGCCGCGCGCAGCGTGCCGCCGGTCGGGCTGAAGTATATGAGCACCACCTTGTCGATAACCATGGACACCATCCTCCGAAAGCGCGGGCCTGCGGCGCATACCCGTCAGTTCTCCTCCCGCTTTTCCTCCTCGACGGCCGCGTAGCCGCGCAGCTTGCACAGCGTGCGCTCCACCGCGTCCTGGCTGTTGCCCCACGGCTTGTCGGCGTTGCGGTAGTCGAACTTGAGCGTGAACCATTCCAGCTCCTTCTCTATGCGCTCAAGGTTTGCCTTCTCCACGGCCACGAGCGTCGATATGAACTCCTCCAGCTCCTTGCCCGAGAGCTGCTCGGGCGCGGCGGCCATCACCTGCGCGTAGTGCGTGAGACACAGCCCCTTGGACTGCTCAAACGCGCGCCTGAACTCGGTCTCGTGCTTCCACATGTACACCAGCGTATGCACATAGCGGGCCATGGTCTCCTCCATGCGCTCGCAGAACAGGCAGCTGCGCGCGGTGTCGGCGGCGCGCCCGGCCTGCTCCTCTATGCCCTTGAGCGGCGCGGAGGTCTTTGTCGCGCGGCCCAGCAGGCGCGCCGGGGCGGCCTTTTTGGCGTCCTCGCCCGCGCAGGCCGTGGCTGCCTTGCCTATCTCCTCCAGCTTTCCCATGGTCTCCTTCAGGTGCGTGTGCGCCATCAGCGCCAGGCCCAGCCGGTTGCCGTTGCCGAACATCATCCTCAGATGCCGCGCGCAGAAGCCGCGCTCGTTCACCTCCACCCGCCGCGAGGGCTCCATCACCGACGCGCCCATGAACACGTCCAGGAACTCCTGCTCGTTATGCCGGGCTATTTCGCACAGCGGGCATTCGCTGCCGTGCTTGTAGGCGTCCCATACCGGTATTGTATCTATATGATATTTCATCGCTTGCCGCCTCCGTGCCGTTTTGTCCATGATACCACATATTCGCGCAAGTTTAAAGCCGCGCCGCCGAATCTTGCAAAAAGCTGCGGCTTTTTTTCGCATTTGCCGCACGGGTGCGCCGTCATAGGCCGCCGCGCGCGTCATATGCTGGTACAAAAGGCAGGAGGTATCTGTTCCATGAGGAGGCGAAGGTATTTGCGCGCCCGTCCGCGCGCGCGCAGGCGGACGCTGAAGCGACTTACGCTGCTTATGGCGCTTGCCGCATGCGCGTGCGCGCTTCTGACGGCCGCCGAGCGCCCGGGCACGGCGCCCGCCGCCACCCCGGCCGCCGCCGTCACGCAGGGCGTGGAGCTGGAGGCATACTCCTTCTACGCGATACAGTTCGGCGCGTTCGACAACGAGGCCGACGCCCGCGCGCTCACGCAGAGCTACGTTTCCCGCGGCGCGGCGGGCTATGTGCTGACCGACACGCGCAGCCGCGCGCTGGGCGCGGCCTATCGGGAGCGCGCCGACGCGGACGCGGTGTGCCGCAACCTGGCCGCGCAGGGCATAGACTCGTATGTATATGAAGTGTCCGCGCCGCGCGTGGAGCTGCGCGTGACCGCCACCCCGGCGCAGATAGCCGCGCTGCGCGCCGCGCGCGATACGGCCGCAAGCGCCATCGACTCACTGAGCGCGCTGGCGCTGGGCCTTGACCGGGGCGACATGTCCCAGAGCGATGCGCAGCGCGCGCTTGCCGATACCGGCGCGCAGGCGGACGCGGCGCGCCGGGCTCTTGAGGAGGCGCTGGGCGGGCGCACCCATGCCGTCACCGCCGGGCTGATAAGCGAGCTGCACGCGATATCCGACTCCTGCGGCGCGCTTGCACAGCAAAACCTCAATTCAGATATAGCATTTTCTGGAAAAATAAAGTATAATATAATCGACCTGATGCAAAGACATGTTCAGTTCATGCAAATGCTTATTCAGCCCGCGGCGTCGGCTTAGGGCGCAAAAGAAAAGGATGATGCCGATGAAGATTTCTGACATTGCGCGGCTGCTCGACGCAGACATAATGTGCGGCGAGGAGCTCATGGACGTGGAGATACGCACGGCGTGCGGCTCCGACCTGATGAGCGATGTGCTGGCCTTTGTAAAGGACCACACGGTACTTCTTACGGGACTGACCAACCCCCACGTCGTGCGCACCGCCGAGATGCTGGACGTGGCCTGCATAGTATTCGTGCGCGGCAAGCGGCCCGCGAGCGACATTATCGACATGGCGATAGAGCGCGACATGTGCATAATGTCCACGCGGCACACGCTGTACGTCGCCTGCGGAATACTTTACAGCAATGGGCTGCCCGGCGGCCCGAGCAAGTAGGGCAGCTCTATGGAAAACCTGGTCGATTTCCGGGAGGTATATCCCGTAGCGGCGGGCGACTTCGCTTCGGCGGGCGAGGTCTCCGGCAAGATAAAGCGGATAATGAAGCAGCTGGGCATACCGTCGCTGATAGTCCGGCGCGCGTCGGTAGCCACCTACGAGGTGGAGCTCAACCTCGTGATACACTCATACGGCGGCGACATCACGCTCGAGGTATCCTCAAGCGAGCTGAAGATAACCGCCCAGGACACCGGCCCCGGCATACCGGACATAAGCCTGGCCATGCAGGAGGGCTATTCGACAGCCAGCGAGGAGGCGCGCAACATGGGCTTTGGCGCGGGCATGGGCCTGCCCAACATGCAGCGCAACGCCTCCGAGTTCCACATCGAATCCACAGTAGGCGTAGGCACCACGATAACTATGCGCTTCTCGCTCGCCTGAGCGGGGCGCGGACCGCGTGCGGGCGCAAAGGCGCGCGCGTGCGCGGCGCGCAGGCGCGGCAGGAGATAAAATGAGCAAACCATATTTCCATTCCGTTACCCTTGAGCGGGAAAAATGCAAGGGCTGCACCACATGCCTGAAGCGATGCCCCACCGAGGCCATACGCATACGCGACGGCAAGGCCTCGATAATCGGCGAAAGGTGCATCGACTGCGGCGAGTGCATACGGGTATGCCCCTATCATGCCAAGGTGGCGCTCACCGACCCTTTGGCCGCCATTAACAACTTCACCTACAAGATAGCCCTGCCCGCGCCCACGCTGTACGGGCAGTTCAAGAACCTTTCCAATATAGACCGCGTGCTGGCCGGGCTTTTGCAGATGGGCTTTGACGACGTGTTCGAGGTGGCGCGCGCCGCCGAGATAGTGTCCCAGGCCATACAGCGCAAGCTCAAGGACAAGGACTGTCCCCGGCCGCTCATCTCCTCGGCCTGCCCGGCCATAGTGCGCCTGATACAGGTGCGCTTCCCCGAGCTGATAGACAACATAGTGGACATAAAGAGCCCCATGGAGGTCGCGGCGCTGGAGGCCAAGCGCATATTCTCCCGCAAGATGGGCGTGCCGCAGGAGCAGATAGGCTGCTTCTTCATCACCCCCTGCGCGGCCAAGATGACCGCCATGCGCGCGCCGATAGGCCACGAGGTCTCGGCGGTGGACGGCTGCCTCTCGATACTGGAGGTATATGGCCTTTTGTCCACGCAGATACGCAAGCCCATAGAGAGCAACATAGAGCACCAGGCCAGCGCGTTCGGCGTGGGCTGGGCCAATTCCGGCGGCGAGGCGCTGGCCGTGGGCGTGGACAACTCGCTGGCCGTGGACGGCATAGAGCACGTCATCCGCGTGCTGGAGGAAATAGAGAACAACAAGCTCGGCGACCTGGACTTCTTCGAGGGGCTGAGCTGCACCGGCGGCTGCGTGGGCGGCCCGCTGGTGTTCGAGTACAGCTACGTGGCCAAGACCCGCATACGCAAGCTGATGGAGCGGCTGGACAAGACCCGCCCCGAGCAGCGCATGACGGACCTGAACGAGCTGCCCATCTACACCGACACGCAGATACTGCCCAAGAACGTGATGCAGCTTGACGGCGACATCCGCGTGGCGCTCAAGAAGATGGACCAGATAGACAAGCTGGAGCGCTCGCTGCCCGGCATCGACTGCGGCTCCTGCGGCTCGCCCACCTGCCGCGCGCTGGCCGAGGACATAGTGCGCGGCAATTCGCGCGAGCTGGACTGCGTGTTCCGGCTCAAGGAGCGCGTGCGCACGCTGGCGCAGCAGATGATAGAGCTCTCCGACGGCAACTTTGGCGAATGACGCCGCGCCCCTTCCGGCCCCGGGGCCGATACACTTATCCCGAAAGGAACTGATGAAGATGACCATTGGCGAACTCAAGCAACTGATAAGCGCAAAGGCGATAACCGAATGCGACGACGCCCGCGAGATAAAGAGCGGCTGCACCTGCGACCTGCTCAGCTGGGTGATGGCGCACGGCTGCGCCGACATGGCCTGGGTGACGGTACAGACGCACATGAACGTGGTGGCGGTGGCGGCGCTGCTCGATTTCGCCTGCGTGATACTGCCCAACGGCATACACATGCCCGCCGACGTGGCCGCCAAGGCCTCGGAGGAGGATATCGCCGTGCTGGAGAGCGATATGGACGCCTTCTCCATATGCGGCCTTGTCTACTCCGGGGGCGTGCCCGGCGCGCGCAAGGAATGAACATAGCGGTAGACCTGCACATGCACTCCTGCCTCTCGCCCTGCGGCGACGAGCTGATGACGCCCAACAACATCGTGAACATGGCCCTGATAAAGCAGCTGGACGCGATAGCGGTATGCGACCACAATACCGCGCGCCAGCTGCCCGCGGTCGCGGCCGTGGCCGAGGAAGCGGGGCTCACGCTGCTGCCGGGCATAGAGATAACCACCGCCGAGGAAGTGCATCTGCTCTCGTATTTCGCAACCGTTGAGGCGGCGCTGGAGTTTTCCGATTATATATACGCCCACCTGCCGCCCATACCCAACCGCGCCGAGTTCTTCGGCGTGCAGCAGCTGATGGACGCCGAGGACGAGCCCACCGGCGAGGAGCCGCGCCTGCTGCTGACCGCGCTGGACCTGACGCTGGAGGAGCTCACGCGCGACATAAACGCCGCCGGGGGGCTGGCCGTGCCCGCGCACATAAACCGCGGCTCCAACGGCCTGCTGATAACCTTAGGACTGCTGCCGCCGGACGCGCGCTTTGCCGCGCTGGAGCTGAGCAACGCCTCGCCCGCGCCCGCGTGCGACCTGGGCGCGTACAAGCTGCTCTACTCCTCCGACGCGCACTATCTGGAGAACATATCCGAGCGCGAGCACTTTTTGAACGTGCCGGACGGCTCCCGCGAGGGGCTGTTCCAGTACCTCTGCGCCTGCCGCTCCCGCGTTTGGGGCGAGGCTTTGTAAAGTTCTGCGCGCACCAAAGCGTGCCGCAAGGGGCAGATGCGCAGCGCATGGCGCTCCCGCGTACAGGGCGACTTGCCCGCCGCGCGGCGCTTTGGGGCGCGCATGCGCATCGTTATGCGGCAGGAGTGCATAACTGCTCGGGTCGCTCGTTCTGTAAATTAGGAGTTAAGAAATTAAGGTTTATTCTGCGGGCAATTTCTGTTGTGTTTCGGTAAAATACTGTATAAACTGACGAAATTCGCCCAATTGCGCCCGAGAAGCCCCGGACTCTGATGATTTTTTAACGAGCTTGTGATAGAATAGATTCGTGTGATTTGGTGTCAACCGAATACGTTTATCCCAAAGGGCAAGCAAGGAGGTTTTTGTTATGACCAGCACTGAATTTGCCGCGAAGATGGAGCAGCTCAAGGCCATCATCGCGGAAAAGAAGGGTCAGCGCGGCGCGGTAATGCAGTCCCTGCAGGAAGCGCAGACGATCTTTGGCTACGTGCCGGAAGAGGTTCAGATCGCCATAGCCGACGGCCTGGGCGTTACGCTCAGCGAGGTGTACGGCGTTTCCACTTTCTACTCCCAGTTCTCGCTTGAGGCCCGCGGCCGCTTCGTCATCGGCGTATGCCTGGGCACCGCGTGCTACGTCAAGGGCTCCCAGAAGGTCATGGACCGCGTTATGCAGGAGCTCAACATCAAGGTGAACAAGACCACCCCCGACGGCCGCTTCACCCTGCGCGATACCCGCTGCCTGGGCGCCTGCGGTCTGGCTCCCGTCATGATGATCAACGACGACGTGTACGGCCGTCTGGTTCCCGACGACGTACCCGGCATACTGGCCAAGTACGACGGCATGTAAGCCGCGCAGGCATATCGTATGGAAGAGTTGTCGCTGCATCTGCTGGATCTGATACAAAATTCCGTCAAGGCGGGCGCAAGTCTGGTCGAGATAATCATAACCGAAAAGGCGGGCCTGCTTACCATTATATTGGAAGATAACGGCTGCGGCATGTCGGAGGAGTTTTTGAGCAGGGTCGAATCCCCCTTTACGACCACGCGCACCACGCGCAAGGTGGGCCTGGGCATACCGCTTTTCAAGCAGGCGGCCCTTATGGCCGGGGGAGACTTTTCGATAACCAGCAGGCAGGGCGAGGGTACGCGGCTCACGGCCACCTTCGAGCTGGACAACATAGACCGCGCGCCCATGGGCGACCTGGCCGGCACGATGCTGCAGCAGGTGCTGTCCACGCCCGAAACGCCTGACTATCGCCTGACATACACCGTCGGGGAGAACACCTTCGAGTTCGATACGCGCGAAATACGCGAGCAGCTCGGCGGTCTGCCGCTGGATACCCCCGACGTTATCGCCTGGATGAAGGAATATCTGGAGGAAGGCATAAGCGAACTTAATGGAGGTGCCTAAAGCATTATGAAAAAGTCAATCGCCGATCTGGAAGCCATACGCCAAAGGGCGCAGCAGCAGGTCAACATCCGCAAGGATAACAACGGCATCCGCGTGGTCGTAGGCATGGCCACCTGCGGTATAGCGGCGGGCGCGCGTCCGGTAATGCTCTCGTTCATAGAGCAGATCAATCGCCGCAATCTCACCAACGTCACCGTCAGCCAGACCGGCTGCATAGGTATGTGCCGCCTCGAGCCCATGGTCGAGGTCTACGTCCCCGGCCAGGAGAAGGTAACCTACGTAAAGGTCAAGCCCGAAATGGTCGAAAAGATCGTGGTGGATCACCTCGTAAACGGCAACCCCGTAGAGGAGTACACCATAGGCGCCGCCGAATAAGGCACAACAGGTTATTTCCTTAAGTTAGGGAGGTTGGCAGATATGAATCTGGTTCGTTCCCATGTTTTGATTTGCGGCGGCACGGGCTGTACCTCGTCCGGCTCGCACAAGCTGATGGAGCATTTTGAAAAGGCTCTGAAGGACAAGGGCCTTGAAGAGGAAGTAAAGGTAATACGCACCGGCTGCTTCGGTCTGTGCGAAATGGGCCCCGTTGTCGTCGTTTACCCCGAGGGCGCCTTCTACGCCCGCGTAAAGGACGAAAACGTGGAGGAGATAGTCTCCGAGCACCTGATGAAGGGCCGCGTGGTCACTTCTCTCCTCTATCACGACAAGACCACCGCGCACAACGCCGTCACCTCGCTTGAGAAGGTCGACTTCTACAAGAAGCAGATGCGCGTGGCGCTGCGCAACTGCGGCGTTATCGATCCCGAGAACATCGACGAGTACATCGCCGTGGACGGCTACAAGGGCCTGACCAAGGTGCTGACCGAGATGACCCCCGAAGAGGTCGTCGCCGAGGTGACCAAGTCCGGTCTGCGCGGCCGCGGCGGCGCGGGCTTCCCCACCGGCAAGAAGTGGGAGTTCACCGCCAAGGCTCAGGGCGATCAGAAGTACGTTTGCTGCAACGCCGACGAGGGCGACCCCGGCGCGTTCATGGACCGCTCCGTGCTTGAGGGCGACCCGCACGCCGTGATCGAGGCCATGGAGATAGCCGGCTACGCGGTCGGCGCTACCCAGGGCTACATCTACGTGCGCGCCGAGTACCCCATCGCCGTAAAGCGCCTCGAGATAGCCATAAAGCAGGCCCGCGAGTACGGTCTGCTGGGTCAGAACATACTCGGTACCGACTTCTGCTTCGATCTGGACATCCGTCTGGGCGCCGGCGCGTTCGTGTGCGGCGAGGAGACCGCTCTGATGACCTCCATCGAGGGCAAGCGCGGCGAGCCCCGTCCCCGTCCTCCGTTCCCGGCGGTAAAGGGCCTGTTCCAGAAGCCCACCCTGCTCAACAACGTTGAGACCTACGCCAACATCGCCCAGATAATCGTAAAGGGCGCCGACTGGTTCGCCTCCATAGGCACCGAGCGCTCCAAGGGCACCAAGGTGTTCGCGCTGGGCGGCAAGATAACCAACACCGGCCTGGTCGAGGTCCCCATGGGCACCACGCTGCGCGAGATAATATACGACATCGGCGGCGGCTGCCCCGGCGGCAAGGAGTTCAAGGCTGTTCAGACCGGCGGTCCTTCGGGCGGCTGTCTGCCGGCTGCGCTGCTGGATACCCAGATCGACTATGACAACCTGATAGCGGCGGGCTCGATGATGGGCTCCGGCGGTATGATAGTCATGGACGAGGACAACTGCATGGTCGATATAGCGCGCTTCTTCCTCGACTTCACCGTCGACGAGAGCTGCGGCAAGTGCACCCCCTGCCGTATCGGTACGCGCAGGATGCTCGAGATACTGCAGCGCATCACCAACGGTCAGGGCCAGGACGGCGATATCGAGCGCCTGGAGAACCTCGCCTACAACATAAAGAACACCGCGCTGTGCGGCCTGGGTCAGACGGCCCCCAACCCCGTGCTGTCCACGCTGCGTTACTTCCGTCATGAGTATGAGGCGCATATCTACGAGAAGCGCTGTCCGGCGGGCCACTGCCAGGCGCTGCTCCACTACGAGATCGACCCCGAAAAGTGCAAGGGCTGCACCGCGTGCACCCGCGTTTGCCCGGCCGGCGCGATCTCCGGTACTCCCCGCTACGCGCACTCCATCGACGTAAGCAAGTGCCTCAAGTGCGGCGCCTGCATGGAGAAGTGCAAGTTCAACGCCATATCCCGTAAGTGATAACCGCTATGCGGCGGATAACCTCGCGCAAGGGGGCTTATTCCCCCGCCCCATGCTCACATAAGGAGGATGCAATCACATGGATCTGATTAGCTTGACGATAGATGGCGTCCAGGTGGAAGTAGCGCCCGGCACGACAGTGCTGGAAGCCGCCCGGAAGGCGGGCATCCGCATACCTACGCTGTGCTATCTTAAGGACATAAACGAAATCGGCGCCTGCCGCATGTGCGTGGTAGATACCGGAGCGCGCGCGCTCCAGGCTGCGTGCGTGCTGCCCGTGGCCCCGAACATGAAGGTCAAGACCAATACCCCCGCCGTGCGCGCCGCACGCAAGATGAACCTGGAGCTGCTGCTGAGCAACCACGACCGCAAGTGCCTCTCGTGCGTGCGCTCCACCACCTGCGACCTGCAGGCGATGTGCCTTGAATACGGCGTGGACAACGAAGAAGCCTTCGCCGGCGCCCGCACCGAATACAAGATAGACGATTCCTCTCCCTCGCTGGTGCGCGATCCCTCCAAGTGCATACTGTGCCGCCGCTGCATCGCCGTCTGCGACAAGGTGCAGAACGTCGGCGCGATAGGCATGGTGCATCGCGGCTTCAACAGCGTCGTCGCCGCTGCCTGGGATCACCCGCTGGGCGCTTCCAGCTGCATCAACTGCGGCCAGTGTATCAACGTTTGCCCCTGCGGCGCCCTGACCGAGAAGGACGACACCGCCAAGGTATGGGACGCCCTGAACGATCCGGAGAAGTTCGTGGTCGTGCAGCCCGCTCCGGCAGTGCGCGCGGCGCTGGGCG
The DNA here is from genome assembly GCA_051883635.1 of Candidatus Fimadaptatus sp. Classification (GTDB taxonomy): domain Bacteria; phylum Bacillota; class Clostridia; order Christensenellales; family Aristaeellaceae; genus Fimadaptatus. Next base: position 120 of record JBJEUC010000301.1, on the reverse strand, counting down.
AGGAGTTCGGCATGCCGATGGGCACCTCCGTGACCGGCAAGATGGCCACCGCCCTCAGGCGTCTGGGCTTTGACAAGGTGTTCGACACCGACTTCGGCGCGGACCTCACCATCATGGAGG